>CAUJGC010000352.1 GCA_963169075.1 Myxococcota bacterium | reverse complement strand
GAGCTGCTTGAGGCCGAGGGCGAGGCTGTGGGCGGCCTCTTCGAGGCGCGCGGTGGAGAGGCGGAGGGCCTGCTGACCGGGTGAGGCGACCTCGGCGCCTTCGCTGCGGCGGAGGGGCTCCTGGGCGCGGGCGCTGAAGAGGGAGGGGACGACGAGGGCCTCGGAGAGCGCTGCGCCGGGTGTCCCGACGAAGGCTTCGGCGCCCATTCCGGCGAGCCGCTGCACGCCGTCGGGCATCCAGACGCCTGCGGCGCCGGTGGCGCCGCGGGCTGCCTGGGGTGCGGGGGCGCCGCCGAGGGCCCGCGCGATGGCGCCGCCCTCGGTGAGGCGCGCGAGCTGCTCCACGGTGAGGGGTGCCCCGGCGAGATCAGCGCGCTGGGGCGCAGCGGCGCTGAGGAGGGCGCCGGGGGTGGAGGCGAAGAGGGAGGCGGGGAGGGCCAGCGAGCCCGCAGGGCGGGTGGCCGCCGCAGCGCGCTGCGGCGCGAGGGCGGTGAGGACCTCGCGGACGCTGCCGAGCTGTCGGAGCACGGCGCCGCCGAGGGCTCGGGGCTCCTGGGTGGTCATGAGCCGGGTGCCTGCCCCGCGCGCGTCCACCTCGCCTGCATCGACGCGGGCCTGGTGGATGAGGCGATCCAGGGAGGAGAGGCGCTCCTGCTGCTGCGCGGCGCGCTGGGCTGCGGCTGCGAGGGGCTGGGGCTGCGCGATCTGGACGCGCTCCTCGCGGAGGGCGCTGCTGTAGGGGAGGGCGGCGAAGCCGCTCGGGCCGGTGGCAGCGGCGCCCAGCGGCTCGCCAGCGTCGTCCCCCAGGAGGGTGTTCAGGACGCGGTTGGAGAGGCCGAGGGTCCGGGTCGCGGTGACGAGCTGCTCTGCCTGTCCGAGGGAGAGGCCCGCCTGGAGTAGCGCGCGCTCCAGGGAGAGCGGCGCGCGGCGGCTGGGTGTCGCGGCGTTGGCCGGGGTGAAGCCGAGGCTCGGCGCGCCGGGCGCCGGTGTGCCAGGCCGCGCCGCGAGGGCGCTGCGCTGGAGGGCTGCGGGGGTCTGCGCCGCGGTGGCCTGCGCGATCTCAGCTGCGCGGGCTGCGTCGCGGGTCGCGGCGCGGCGTTGCAGGAGGTTGAGGGACGCGGGCGTTGTCGGCTCGATCTGGCGCTGGAGGTAGGGGAGGACGTAGGCGAGGTCGGCGCGGGAGAGGTGTCCGCCGCGGGCCGGCGCGCGCATGGCGACCGCGCCGAGGTTCCCGATGATGCGCCGCTCGGAGGCGTCCGCGAGGGCGTCTGCGAGGGCCTGGGCGCGGTGCTCGACGAGGGCGGCCTGGAGGTTGGGGGAGAGATCCCCCGCCGCGAGGGCCTCGGCGCTGCGGGCGCCGCCGAGCGGACGCTCGGCCTGGGCGGGGGCGACGTGCTCCAGCCAGCGCTCCAGGCTGGCGGTCCGGGTGAGCTGGGGGGGGGCGGCTGCGGCGCGCTGGGCGTCCGGGCTGGCTGCTGCAGCGCGCTCGGCGCCGGGCTCGACCCGAGCGCTCACCGGTGAGGCCAGCGAGGCCAGGTCGGGGCGGCCGAGGAGCCGAGCGAGGCTCTGCGCGGCCTGGGGTGAGGAGGTGGCCTGTGCGAGCAGCTGGGTGAGGTGGGCGGCCTGGGGGGAGGCGGCGCGGAGCTGAACGCGGTCGTCTCCGAGGCCCAGGCGGGTGGCCTGGCGCGCGCCGTCGGCGCGTCGGGCGGCCTGGAGGGTGGGTGCGCGTTCGGTGGCGGCGTGGAGCGCGGCGCTGGCTGCGCGCTCGGCGCGGGAGGGTGCGCCGAGGGTGATCTCCAGCCCTTCGCTGGTGCGGGCGCCGAGGGGCTGCGCGCTGACGAGGCGCTCCATGCGCGCGGCCTGGAGGGTCGGCGCGCTGGTGAGGCCCTGGCGTGCGGCGTTGGGGGCGCTGAGAGGCTGGGCGATGCGGACCGCGGGGGCGTTGGAGGAGATCTCCTCGGCGTCCACGGTGACGCGGCCTCCCTCAGAGCGGAGGGTGATGACGCCGTAGGGGGTGCGGACCCGTCGGGTGACGGGGCTGCTGCTCGACGGCGCTTGAGCGGCGAGGGCCTCCATGGCGGCGGTCAGCTCGCGGCGGCTGGTGGCGTCGAGGAGGCCGCCGCTCTCCAGCTGCGGCGCGATGAGGGCGAGGGCCTTCTGGGGGGAGAAGAGGTTGAGCTGGCGCGGGCTGGTGCTCGGCGCGGCGGCGCCCCAGGCGGCCAGGGTGCTCGGGGCGGCCTCGGGGCGGGCGATGCTGCGGACCTCATCCACGGCGACGGCGCCGAGGGAGCGGAGGAAGGCGCGGCGGGCCTGAGGCTCGGAGGGGAGGAGGGCGGCGAGGTTGGGCGCGGCGGCGCGCTCCGGGGCGAGGAGGACGCTCTGGGCTCCCCAGGCGTTGCGGTAGGCGCGCTCCTGAGCGGGGGCGCCGATCTGTTGGGCGAAGCCCTCTTCAGCGCGGGAGGCGGCGTCATCCGCGAGGGTGACGCCGCGGCTGGGGGCGAGGCGCTCGGCAGCGAGCGCCGACGCGTCGCTCGCGCGGAGGGCGGTCGGCGCGAAGGCGCTGAGGCGCGCCGCGCTGGCGTCGAGGCGATCCAGGCTGCCCGCGAGCGCGGGGAGGTAGTCCCCGCGCACGGTGATGTCCTGGAGGCCCAGGCGGGTGGCCCGGTCGGCGCCTGCGGCGTGCTGCTGGGCGGCGACGGCGCGTCGGAGGACCTCGGAGAAGGAGGCGCTGGAGGTCGCGTCGTAGGGGAGGGCGGCCCAGGCGCCGCGCTGCGCCGCGAGGAGGCGCGCGGCCTCCAGCTCGGCGCGCTGGAGCGCGGGGCGCGTCGCGGCAGCCTGGAGGGGCTGCTGGGCGCGTGCGGTGTCTTCGGCGCGCTGGGCGATCGCGGCGCGCTGGGCGATCGCGGCCTCGGCGCGCTGCGCGGCCTCGGCGCGCTGCGCGGCGAGGAGGAGGCGGGCGAGGGCGGGGGTGAGCTGGGGCGTGGCGTCTTCGGCGCGGGTCGCCTGAGCGCGGGTCGGGGTCGCCTGGGCGCGAGCCGGCTCGTCCCAGCGGGGCTCTCCGGCGCGCGGGGCGGCCTGAGCGGCCTTGACCCGTCCGTCATCCAGGCCCGCGAGCAGCATCCCGCGTCCGCCCTGCATCATCCACTGGAGGGAGGGGGCGCCTCCCGAGGCGCCCAGGGCGTGGCCGAGGTGCTCGGGCTCGATGGCCTTGAGGGCGAGGGAGCGCCCGATCCCCACGCTCGCGGCGCCCAGGCGTCGCGAGGCCTCGGGGAGGTGTCCCGCGTCAGCGCGGCGGCCCAGCGCCTGAGGCGCCGCGTCGCTGCGCAGGCTGGGAGCGAAGGCGCGGAGGCCGGTCTGGAGGGCGGCGCGCTCCTGAGCGAGCTGAAGCTCCCGGGGGGTCAGGCCGAAGAGGCGCGCGGCGCTCCGGGTGGTCTGGCTCGCGGCCTCCAGGGCGCGCTGCGCCAGGGCGCCGACGCGGGCGGTCCCGGCGCCTGGGGCGTCTGCGCTCCGGGGCGCTGCGCCTCCGGCAGGCGAGGCCCCCAGGAGACTGCTGGCCTGGCGCTGCGCAGCCCGGGCGTAGATCCGGGTGGCGGCCTGATCAAAGGAGAAGTCGGCGCCGGTGGCGTCCACGCTGAGCCGCGGGACCTGGGCGCTGAGGCGGCTCAGGAGCGGCGCGGAGAGCGCCGTGGTGGGCGCGGCGTGGTGTGCTGCGGCGCGCTGGCGCTCTTCGCGGAGGAGGCTGGCGGCCTCTACGCCGTGGAGGAGCTTCGCGAGCCGCTCCGGCTGCCCCTGGCTGGCGGCGAGGACCGCGCGGCGGACCTCTTCGCGGCGGGGAGAGGGGCGGGCAGGGGTGCTGCGACGGGGCTCGGCGGTCTGGGCGGGGCGGGGGCGGGCCTGGGTGCGGCGGTGCCACGCCTCCTCGGGCTGCAGCTCGGCCAGCTCCTCCTCCACCCAGAGGCGGAGGAGGGCCGCGTCCAGATCAAAGGACCAGCCGTCGTGCGGGATCAGCTCCTGCGCGGTGACGCTGGAGCGCCCGAAGGTGGTGTCGATGTGGAGCGGGATGTAGCGCTGCCCCGCCTGCACGAAGCGCTCGGCGCGAGGGAGCGCCGCGGCGCGCTCGCGGAGGAGCGTCGGGGAGCGCTGCGCGCGGGCCCCGACCTGCTGCATCCCCGCCGCCAGACGCAGCGCGACCTCGCTGACCTCCGCCTCGCCGGGATCGGCAGCTGCTTGCGCGGACGTGATGCGTCGGAGCACCTGCCCGATGGGCAGATCCTCGGTGTGCTCGAAGTCTCTCGGAGAGACAGGAACCAGACCCGTGCCGAAACCGCTCATGGGCTCCTCCCAAGGGGGGCGCGCGCTGGCAGCACAGGCTGGCGCGTACCGCCAGCCCGCGCGCGTGCGCGGGGATGTGGAGTGGGATCAGAGCGCGTCGCGCCCCGGTACCTCAGCCTACCGTGAAGTAGGTGTAGGCGATCTCGATCTTCTCGAAGGCCAGAGCGCTCTGGGTCGAGTTGAACTGAGGTCCTTCCCACTTGCAAGGCCACGCGCCGAAGATCTGCCAGCGCTGGATGTCCTTGCCGCCCAGCCCGCGGAGGGCGATCGAGACATCGGACTTCTTGCGGGCCGCAGAGCGGTTGTTGATCGCCTGCATCCGCCAGTTCCAGAGGTCCCGGCTCGTCGTCATCCCGTTCTTGATCACCAGGTTGGTGAACTTGGCCTGCCCCATGAGCTTGTGCTCATACTCATTCACCCCGCCCTCACGGAAGGGGAAGACCTCGGTCTCGTAGTTGAGGCCGCTGACCTCCTGGAAGTGAGCGAAGGTGATGCCCCCGATCTCCAGCTTGAAGTGGAAGCTGAAGATGGGGTCCGCCTCGGTGTCGAAGCGGCGACGTGACGTTCCCTTCACAGCGTTGAAGTGACGTCCGCTGTGGCGCTGCGTTCCGTTGAATCTTGAGGTCCACATAGGGGGGCGCTCCTGAGAAGATCTTGCGGGTCGGAGGCTGGACCCTCCGCCTGACCAATACCCTTCTATAATAACCGTTCGGCACCAGAGCGCAACGGTGGGCAACGCCTCCCCACAAGATTTTTTTCACCCGCCGCGCCCAGGGTCAGGTGATGGGGCTCTCCTCGGCGCTGCGGTCCTCCATATCCTGCTCGATGTGGAAGATGATGAACTCCGCCGGGCGCACCGGAGCGAGGCCGATCTCGCAGGCGAGGACGCCCGCGTCGATGGCCTCCCGCGGGTTGGTGCTCTCGTCGCAGCGCACATAGAACGCCTCCTCCGGGGACGCGCCCTGGAAGAAGCCCTTGACCCAGAGCTCGTAGAGGAAGCCCTTGATGCGCTGCTCGATCTGCTTCCAGAGCTGCGGGGTGTTGGGCTCGAAGACGATCCACTGCGAGCCCTCCTCCAGCGCGTGGATGATGGCGTTGAAGATGCGCCGCACGTTGACGAAGCACCACTGCGGATCCGACGCGATGGTGCGCGCGCCCCAGACCCGGATCCCGCGCCCCGGCAGGTGCTTGATGCAGTTGATGCCCTGGCGGTTGAGCGAGGCCAGGTGGCTGTCGTGGAGGAGGAAGTCCAGATCCACGATGCCCAGCATCGGCTCGTTCGCCGGCGGCTTGTGCACGCCGTACGCCTTGTCCGAGCGGGCGATCACCCCCGCGACGTGGCCCGACGGCGGCGCCTTGACCACCCGACGCCCGTCGTTCGAGATGATCACCCACGGGTAATAGAAGGCCCCGAAGGCCGAGTCGAAGAGCAGCCGCCACTGCAGCGCCTGCTCGTGACCCGTGTCCGGCGGCACATCCAGGAGCGCGATCCGCGTCCGGAGCCGCTCGCAGTGGTTGATCATCGCCTCCTGGATCGCCTGGGCGTCCTTGGGCGAGCGGAAGCCACGCCCCCACCCGATCCGCACCGCCGCGTAGAGATCCGGGATCGCGATCAGATCCACCTCGCTCACCGCCTCCAACGCCCCGAGCCCGAAGCGCTGCTCCGGGCCGTTGTTGAAGCCGATGAAGTCCTGCGGCGTGATGTCTCGCAGCCCGTCCGTCCCTCCCTCCAGCTGCCCCCGCTCCAGGTTCACCGGCAGGTTCTCCGGGAAAGGCGAGGGCGACTTCAGATCCTGCACCCGGATCAGCTGGCTCTCCTGGTTCACCAGACGCGCGAAGTAGCGGTTCGAAGAGGGGCTCAGCGAGAGGTTCGCGAACGACTCCTTATAGCCCGGCACCGACGCGTTGATCTCCAGCGTGATCGGCTCCACATAGGTCGGCGCGTTGCTCTTGAACCCCACGTCCAGCGCCTCGTGCCACGCCAGCACCTTGCCGTCCACCCGCGTGATCGTGATGAAGCGCTCCGTCTTGCCGTCGTGCACACGGCAGATGCTCCCCGGCTGGATCCCCCGCGCCGAGCGCACCTGCATCCGCGTCTCCCCAGGCGCCAGATCACGCGTGATGAAGGTCTGCGCCGCTGGCGGCGGCACCTTCACCTCCACCCGGACCTCGTTCCCCCACTCCCCCTCGTCTCGCGCGCTGATCCAGAGCGTCTCGTGACCCTGGCGATCAGCCACCTTCAGCCCCGCGCGCGTCGCCACCTCCGAGCGACCCCGCTGGAACGTGTGCGCCACCCGCACCACGTAGCAGGCCTCGCCGCCGTTCTCAAAGAAGCCCCGGACCGCCTCCGTCAGGTACCCCCCCTCCACCGGAGGGCCGTAGAGGTTCGCAAAGTCCGTGAGCGAGGTGATCCGGACGGGCTCATGCATCGGGCCGCGCGTCGCAAAGCCCAGAAAACCAGGCTGCCCGCTCTCCGTGAGGGTGAGGCTCGGGATGCGATCCTCGACCTTCTCCAGATAGACGCCAGGAGAACGAAAGTCGGCCATCACCTTGTCCTTTGCTTTGGCGCGCTGCGCTGGCCCCTGCTCCAGGGCCAGCGCAGCCATCTCTGGGCGAGGTCAGCTGTTCAACCCCGCGCCGCCGCGATGCGTTGCGGCGCTAGCCCATGCGTGTCTCGTTGATCTCACGGTTGATCTCGGAGATCTCCTTGATCCAGATCTGGCGCTCTTTATGCTCCATCTGGAGGATGTCTTCCAGCGACCAGTGGAAGTGATACGCGATGTACGCTACCTCCTGGTACAGCTTCTCCAGGGGGTAGCTCAGGATTCCCCCGCGACACCCCCCATGTCCACCTCGAACTCATGACCGCACGAGGGGCACTTCGCCGGCAGCATCGCCGAACCCTCCTCGTTCACCTTGCGGTAGAAGTCCTGGAGGTAGGCCAGATCGCTCGAGAAGAGGCTCTCGATGTGATCCGGGCGGATGTGATCCAGCGTCCCCAGCTTCACGATCACGCGCGAGAGCAGGATGATCACCAGGTACGCACGGTTCGCCTGCACGCGGTAGTCCTGCAGCGGCGCGATCTCATCCTTCGCCGTCGCCAGCCGCATGATGCCCTCACGGTGCAGCACGCCGTCCTTGTCGACAAAACCCTTCGGCAGGGTGAACTTGAACTCGGTTTGAAATGCCATGGTCCCTGTATCAAATCGCTGGAGTGAAAACAGGGATGCCCCTTGCGGAACATCCCTGCTTTCGACTCATCAAGGCTCAAGCTCCATCACCCGGAGGCGATGCGCCGCGAGGAAGATCAAGCGCCGAACTTCACGAGCTCGGTCACGAACTCGATCTCCTCGGTGAAGACGTCGTTGCCCTTGCCGTCCAGGCCGCTGACCTTCCACTTGGAGGGCCACGCCTCGAACGCCACCCACGACTGGACCGTCTTGCCGACGTTGTCCTTCAGCTCGATGGTGATGTTCTTGCGGGTCAGGGTGCCGTTCATCGTCTCCTCGAACCACTTCTGGAGGTCCGGGGTCACCACGTAGCCCTTCTTCAGGGTGATGTTGCTGTACTTCGTACGGCCCGGGCGCTTGCGCAGGTTCAGGTCGTCGCCGTCCTGATACTCGATCACCTCCAGCTCCATCGACAGGCCGTCGACGCTCTTGAAGTAACCGGCGTTGATGCCCTCGATGCTGATGGTGAAGTTGTAGGCGCCGATGTGATCCGAGGCGGTGTTCTGGCCCCGGTTACGATCCATCTTGAAACCCATGGTGAACTCCCTGATGACTAACGGTGTTGTAACTTCAGATCATGCGAACGCGATGCAGGAAACCGGCTGTCGATTCAGTGCTTGACTTGTTCGTCAGTGGATTCCTTTCGGTCTACGGGTTGCGCTCACCTGACCTACCCTAACGCCACTCAGTATGGAGCAGGGGGGGCGCCTTGTCAAGGCCACTCTGCGCCCCCCCCTCACTTTTCGATCACTCCGAGACGTCGCCGCCCGCGTCCATCTGACCGATGCGGAAGATCACGAACTCCGCAGGCTTCACCGGGCAGAGGCCGATCTCGCAGATCAGCTGCCCCGCGTCCACCACCTCCGGCGGGTTCGTCTCGGCGTCGCACTTCACGAAGAACGCCTGCTCCGGCGTCTCGCCCATCAGCGCGCCCGTGCGCCAGATGCGCATCAGGAACGCCGTGATCGTGTTCGTCACACGCTTCCAGAGCTTGTGATCGTTGGGCTCGAACACCACCCACTGGGTGCCCTGCTCGATCGACTGCTCCACCATGTTGAAGAGGCGACGCACGTTGACGTAGCGCCAGGACGGATCCGACGAGATCGTCCGCGCGCCCCACACCCGGATGCCGCGACCCTTCATCTCACGGATGCAGTTGATCCCCTTCGGGTTCAGGATGTCCTGCTCGCCACGCGTGATGCTGTACTTCAAGCCCAGCGCCCCGCGGACGATCTCGTTCGCCGGCGCCTTGTGCACGCCGCGCTCCGTGTCCGAGCGGCTGTAGATGCCCGCCATGTAGCCGCTCGGCGGCTGGTAGATGTTCCCCTTGTTCGGATCGTAGATCTCGATCCACGGGAAGTAGTACGCGCCGTACTTCGAGTCGCGGGGCTTCGGCAGCTTGTCCACACCGCCGCCCGGGATCTCCTCCGGCGAGTCCAGGATCGCGAAGCGATAGCGCATCTTCTCGCAGTGCGTCAGCACCGCGTCCTGCACCGCCGGGTCCGTCTGGCCCGGGGCGCACACGATGTTCACCTCGTCGATCTCCTCCAGCGAGTGCAGGCCCGTACGCGTGCCCGGACCGTGGTCCGCGCCGATGTAGAGCGCCGCCTTGCTCGCCAGCTTCTTGCCATCCTTGTCCGTCGCACCATCCTCCCAGGTGCCCACGTTCACGATGAAGCAACGACCGCCGCCGTTGTTGAAGAAGCCATAGACCGCGTGGGCCAGGTAGTCCGAGTTCGAGAAGTCACCGAAGTGCTTCGTGAACTGGCTCCAGTTCGTGCAGAGCAGCGGCTCGTTCACCGGGCCGATGTTGCACTCGCCCAGGAACGCCACCGTGTTGGTGCCGACCGCCTCGATGGGCTTGCTGCCGCGATCCACTTCCTCGATGTACACGCCGGGAGACAGGTAGGACGTCGCCATGGATTCTTCTCCTCCGTGGGTGCGCAGAGCGCCGCTTGGGCTCCAGGGAACTTCTGTGGGCTCTGAACACGCGCTGGATGTTGTTGGGAATCACCGGCCCGCTTGTGCGGGATGGTTGCGCGGATGCACTTCCATTACGGGTCGTAATTAGACACCACCAAAGGTGCCGGAGTCAAGCCCCTTCTCAGAGGAAAGCCCTGCGTTCCCCATAGAAGGTGCACACTTGTCAAGCTGACGCTCGCCACGCCTCCACTCCCCCGGCTCAGCGATAGCCGCTCTCGGACTTCAGGCGGATGTTGCGCGCCGTCACCCGACGCACCACCTCCTGACGCTTCACGCCCTGCAGGCGCGCACCCACCCGGTAGAGCACCGAGGGGCGGATCGGCTCGCCGATCGAACGCCAGAACGCCATGTTCTCATCGTAACCGAACTCGGTCTCGTCCACGATCCGGATCGGCAGCTCCTCGCCACGACCCAGAGACTCGCCGTTGAAGAACGACTCGGTGATCAAGCTGTTGTCGTGCAGCTCGCGCATCGCCAGCCCAAGCAGCACGTGCTCCTCCTGCGGCGTCTTCCCCCACGCCGAGAGCAGGAAATAAAGCCAGAGGACCATCGTCGGAGACGTCGTATACTCGATGATCTCCCCGCTCTCCTCCGCCTCGCTCACAAGAACCTGGTCCCGCTCCCGGTGCATCGGATCCACCGAGACCGCCGTCAAGAAGATGCTGATCGCCGGCAGCTTCTTGACGTTCTCCTCCGTCGGGAGCGTGTTGTACATCTCGATGTCCTTGTAGCCCGCCTCCTTGAAGTTCTCACTCAGGAGCTTCGTCAGCGTCACCGTGACATCTTTGATGATCTCGAACTGTGCCATGATCCTCGCTGGGGGTGAGCTGCTCACCCCGCGCTCTGCTGTGCGGAGGCTTCTGATGGACCTGTGCTGAACTCGTGCGCTGCCGCTTCTGCTCGCCCTCGCTCCGGACGGGCTCCGCTACCATGGGGCGGAGCATACACAAGCCCCCCGCGACCTGTCAACGCCAATATCCCCCTCGAAGCACCCCCGCCGCGCCGCGCTCCCCACACCCGAGCGCTCCGCCGCAACGTCGGCGCCTACGGGCTCGGGGCGTTGACACCGCGCTGGAGGGGTGCTAGACCTGCTCGTCGGTCGGATCCTGACGGGAGGCGCCCTGGCGCAACACCCACGCACCCCGCCCGTGAAATGTCGGCGCTCGACGCGCGTGTTCACCCCTTGCGCCCACGCCCCACGTCGGCGTCGCCCTGACCGCAGAGGAGCGCGACCCACCCATGCACACCACACCGCACACCCGTCGAACCCTCCTCCCCGCCGCCCTCGCGCTCCTCGCGCTGGCCGCCTGCGGTGAGACCATCACCGACCCCGACGGGGACGACAAGCGCGGCGCCGCCAAGCCCGTCGAGATCGGCCAGGTCGTCACCGACACCGTCGATCCCCCCATCGACGCCCTCGACTGGAAGATCATCCAGCTCCCCGCCCAGGGCTTCCTCACCGTCAACGTCTTCTGGGATGACCCTTCCATCGACGGCTCCGTCGAGCTGGTCGACAAGTACGGCATCACCGTCCGCGAGGTCCCCCGGGACCCCTCCGTCGACAACGACCAGATCACCGTCCGCGCCGAAGAGGCCTCCTTCTACTTCGTCCGCGTCGAGTCCAAGAACGGCAAGAGCGTCTACTCCGTACGCGCCGAGCTCGCCGCCGACGGAGACGG
>CAUJGC010000351.1 GCA_963169075.1 Myxococcota bacterium | reverse complement strand
GGGGGAGGTGTCGATGGAGGCTGGGGGGGTGTTGTTGTTGGGCGCGTTGTTGACGGGCGCATTGTTGACGGGCGCGTTATTGACGGGCGCGTTATTGGATGCGTTATTGGGCGCGTTATTGGCGGGTGAGTTGTTATCTGGTGCGTTATTGGGCGCGTTATTGGGCGCGTTATTGCTGGGTGAGTTGTTGTCTGGCGCGTTATTGGACGCGTTGTTCTCGTCGTCATCGTTATTACCGCCGCCTCGTCGTGCGGGCGTGCATGCCAGGGCGAGGCAGGCGAGGAGGGTGGTGGTGGTGAGGAGGAGCGGGGCGACGAGGCGGCGCATCATGACGGTGCTCTGATGTGAGGGGGAGGGCCGGTCGGGGGAGGGGCGTGGGGCCCCGCGGGTCAGGGGGGGGAGGCTAGCAAGCTCGCTGCGCCTTGTCCAACGCGCCGTCAGGCGGCGACAAACTGGCGCTCGACCAGGCGTCGGTAGAGGCCCTCCTCTTCGACGAGGTGGGCGTGGGAGCCGGCCTGGACGACGCGTCCGCCGTCGATGACGAGGACGCGGTCGGCGCGCATGACGGTGGAGAGGCGGTGGGCGATGATGAGGGTGGTGCGGCCTTGCATGAGGCGTTCGAGGGCCTCCTGGACGAGGTGCTCGCTCTCGGCGTCGAGGGCGCTGGTGGCCTCGTCGAGGACGAGGATGCGGGGGTCTTTGAGGACGGCGCGGGCGATGGCGACGCGCTGCTTCTGGCCGCCGGAGAGCTGGACGCCGCGCTCTCCGACCGGGGTCTGGTAGCCCTCGGGGAAGGCGGAGATGAAGTCGTGGGCGTTGGCGGCGCGTGCGGCGGCCTCGACCTCGGCGTCGGTGGCGGTGGCGCGTCCGTAGCGGATGTTGTCTGCGACGGAGGTGGAGAAGAGGATGGGCTCTTGCGCGACGGCGCCGATCTGGTGCCGGAGCCAGGCGGGGTCGAGGTCGCGGAGGGGGGCGCCGTCGAGGGTGATCTGGCCCTCCTGGGGGTCGTAGAGGCGTCCGATGAGGGCGGCGATGGTGGACTTGCCGCCGCCGGAGGCGCCGACGAGGGCGACGACCTCGCCTGCGGCCAGCTCGATGTCGACGCCGCGGAGGACGGGGACCTCGGGGCGAGTGGGGTAGGCGAAGGTGACGTTGTGGAGGGCGATGGCGCCGCGGGTGCTCTGGGGGCGGAGGCCGCCTGCGGCGGGGATCTCGGGGGCGCGGTCCATGAGCTCGAAGACGCGCTCGCTGGCGCCCGCGGCGCGCATCACGTCGGACCAGAGGCCGCCGAGGGCGCCGAGGGAGAAGGCGACCAGCAGGGTGTAGAGGATGAAGGAGGTCAGCTCCCCGACGGAGATGGCGCCGTCCACGACGAGGTGCCCGCCGTACCAGAGGACGACGGCGATGGCGCCGTAGCCCGCGAAGGAGGCGGCGCCGAGGAAGATGGCGGTGACGCGGCTGCGGTGCTTTGCCAGCGCGAAGGAGTCCTGGACGGCGGCGCCGTAGCGGGCGACCTCGTGGGGCTCCTGGGCGAAGGCGCGGACGGTGCGGACCCCGGCGACGGCCTCTTCTGCGACCTCGCTGGCTCGGGCGAGGGCGTCCTGGACCTGGCTGGATAGGCGTCGGAGTCTGCTTCCGTTGAGGACGGCGCCGATGGCGACCGGGGTGACGACGAGGAGCATGACGAGGGTGAGGCGGGGGGAGGTGTAGAAGAGGAGGCCGATCCCGCCGAGGCCGGTGGCTGCGTGGCGGAGGGCCATGGAGATGTTGACGCTGGCGGTGTTCTGGAGGACGGCGGTGTCGGAGGCGAGGCGGTTGAGGAGTTCGCCGGTGCGCTGGGCGTCGAAGAAGGCGATCTCCTGGCTGAGGATGCTGGCGAAGAGGCGCTCGCGGAGCTGGGCGACGATGCGCTCTCCGGCGAGGGTGAAGAGGTAGGAGCGCATGGCCATGGCGACGCCTTGAACGATGAAGATGGCGAGCATGGCGAGGGCGGCGAGGTCGATCAGCTCGGTGCCGGACTGGGCGAGGACCTGATCGAGGATGACGCGGATGGCCTGGGGGAAGGCGAGTCCCATGCCGCTGCCGAGGATCAGGAAGAAGGTCCCGGCGAGGAGGAGGGGCCACTCGTCGGCGGCGAGGCCGAGGAGTCGTCGCACCGCGCCGCGCGGGGGCGCGGCGTGGGCGGGTGTCGAGGCGATGGAGGTCATGGGGGCTCCTGGCGTGGTGGGCAGGGCAGGGCGCGGTCCACCCCCAGGCTAAGCGCCTCGTCGCGGGCAACAACCTGTTGTCGTGTCAAAAGGGTGTCAAGGGCGTCTGGACGTGGAGGAATGCGTTGGGTTGTCAGCCCGTTGGAGACAAAGGCGCGTCATGAACGCGCGTCAAGTTGCGCCCGTGGCGCGCTGCGTTACACTCCTCCCCCGAGGGCTTCGCCTGCTCGCCTCTCCAAGTCCCCTGCGCTGGATCTTCATGACCACCACCGCGACCCTTGAGTCCACCCCTGCCTGTCCGCTCCTCCCGCTGGAGCGCGCCCTTCGAGACGACCTGGAGCACCCCGCCCCCGAGACGCCGCAGCGCTTCTCGGCGGCAGGGGATCTCTGCGTCCTGGCCCTCCTGGCCACCTCGGGCGAGCTGGAGGCCCCGGAGGGGGCCGACCTCCGCCCGGACACGCTCCGGCGCCTGCGGGAGCTGGAGGGGGCGCGTCCGGCGGCCTGGTGGACGGATCTGCTGCACCGCGCGGAGGCGCTGCGCCTGCTGCACCGCGCGGAGGGTCGCTGGGCGGTGACCAGCGACGACGCGGAGCTGCTGGGCGCGACGGCCTCGGAGTGCTTCCCGGCGCTGCTGGCGTCGTGGCTGGCGGACCCGCGCTGGGCGGATCACCTGCCAGCGGACACGCTGCCGCCTGCGCCGCGGCGCGATCGGCTCCGTGTGGAGATCCTGCGGGCGCTGGGTGTCTTCGCGCCGGAGCACACCTATCGGGCGCGGACGCTCCAGCTGCTGCTGCGGGCGCTGCTGCTGGATCTGGATCATCCGCTGGAGGGGGCGCCGCTGGAGGCGTTGACCCGCGCGCTGCTGGAGCGTGTCCTGGCGGTGCTCGGGGTGGTGGAGCTGGGTCCAGACGCCCGGACCTTCCGGCTTCGCCCGGATCTCACGCTGCCGCCGATCTCGCCGCGGCTGGAGCCGCTGCGTCACGCGGCGCCCTCCCGCGCCGAGCGCTTTCGGCTGATGCTTGAGGCCCGGCTGCGCTGCGACGACACGTGGACGCGTGTGGCTCCGCAGCTGAGGCAGGTGGCGGAGCTGCGCCGTGAGCGCCAGTGCTGCACCTCGGCGCTGAGAGGTCTGAGCGGTCTCCAGCCGCGGATCGTCGCCAACCCCCAGACCCCCTTCAAAGATTGCCTCTTCCTGGCCCGCTATGGCCGCCTGGTGCACGACGATGCCTGCCCCCATACGCCGGGTCAGTTCATCTTCGAGATCGATCTGAAGCGCCTCGGGGCGCCGCCGAGCCCTGAGCGCGGCGGGGACGAGCTGCTCTCCTTCGTCGCGCGGCGCTCCACCGATCAGCACCTCCTGGGGCGCCTCCAACAAGCCCTCATCGAGCGGAGCTGCGCCCATGACCGTGATCCTTGACGCTTCGGGCGTCGCCGCGGAGAGCGCGTGCCGCGCCGCCGCCACCCTCAGCCTGCGCCGCGCCCAGGATCTCCTCCTGGTGGGGGATGAGGCGCGGATCACCCACACGCTGGCCTCGCTCCACCACAACCCGGAGCACCTCATGGTGCGCCACGCCGCCGAGGAGTCGCGGCCGGAGGCGAGCGAGGAGGCGGCGCAGCTTGGGCTCCGGCTGCTGGCGCGGGGTCACGGGGCGGCGTTTGTGAGCGCGGGGGATCCGCAGCGGGTCCTCCGTGCGGCGGAGGCGCAGCTGGAGCTGCTGCCGGGCATCCCGCGCGCTGCGCTCTGCGCGGTCTTCCCCACGGCGCGTCGTCGCGGCGCGGCGCAGGACCCCTACACGCTCCTGCTGGACGTCGGGGCCTCCCCCGACGCCTCCCCGGAGCACCTGGCGGGGTATGCGCGGATGGGCGCGGCGTATGCGTCGCGGATCAGCCGCAACCCGCGCCCCCGGGTCGCGCTGCTGGCCTCGCGGGCGGGTGGCGTCGAGGCGGCTGAGGCGGCGGCCCGGCTGATCCGGGAGGCGCCCCACCTGGACTATTATGGTTCGATCAGCGGCGTGGACATCCCGCAGGGGACCGCGGACGTGGTGGTGTGCAGCGGCTTGATCGGGGAGGTGGTGGTGCAGCTCCTGGAGGGCATCCCGGTGCTGGTGCAGCAGCTCACCCGGGCGGTGGAGGCGCAGGGTCTCCAGAAGCGGCTGGCGGTGCGGCTGCTGGAGGAGGATCTGGAGCATGTACGGGATGTTACGGACTGGCGCTACTACGGCGGCGCGCCGCTCCTGGGCTACGCCCACCCGATCATCCTGACGCAGCCTGCGGCCACGCCGGAGGACATGATCAACGCGGTCAAGCTGGCGGCGAAGGCGCTCCGCGAGGACATCGTGGGGGCGATCCGTCAGGGCACCTGAGGGCAGGAGGCGCGGTCGCCGCGTCGGCACGCCTCGCGGCGCGCGGCTGCGGCGTCGTCGCGCTCTCCGAGGGCCTCGTGGATCTGCCCGAGCATGGCGAAGAGGGAGGCGTCGGCGTCGCCGCGTCGCTGGGCCTCCTGGAGCGCGCTGAGGGCGCCGCGCCAGTCCTGGGCTTCGACGCGGAGGACGGCGACCTGGCGGTAGACGGCGGCGTCTCCGGCGCCGTCGCGGGCGGCGCGCTCCAGGGCGTCGAGCGCCTCCTGGTTGCGTCCGAGGTTGGCGAGGGCGGCCCCCAGGTTCAGGCGCGCGCCGCCGTGCTGGGGGTCGAGGGCCAGGGCGGCCTCGTAGGCGTCGGCGGCCTCCTCGAAGCGTTTGAGGTGGAAGAGGGCGTCGCCGCGGGCGAAGTGGAGGGGGACCGCGGCGAGGTCGCCGGGGCCCCAGCCGAGGAGGGCCTGGTCGAAGAGGGCGAGGGCGCGCTTCATGTCGCCCTGGGCCGCGCGGGCGCGGCCGAGGTTGTAGATGATGCCTGGATCGTCGGGGTGGAGCCGGAGGGCCTGTCGGAGCGGTGCGAGGGCGGCGGTGGGCTGCCGTCGCTCCAGGAGGACGAGGCCGAGGTTGTTGTGCGCCTGCCAGTGCTCGGGCTGGCGCGCGATCAGGTCCCGGAGGGTGTGCTCGGCGCGCTCCAGATCGCCCTGGAGCAGCTCCAGGCGTCCCAGGTTGAAGAGGGCGACCGCGTGTCCGGGCGCCATCAGGAGGACCTGGCGGTAGAGGCGCGCGGCCTCGGGGTTGCGCCCGAGGCCGTCGAGGGCGACCGCGCAGGCCAGGTGGGTCTCCGGGTTGAGGTGGTCGGCGCGTCGGGCCTGCTCCAGCCAGGGCAGGGCGCGGGCGTAGAGCCCGGCGCGGGACCACATGAGCCCCGCCTCCAGGAAGCAGCCGCCCGGCGCGTCGGCGGCGGCGCAGGCTTCGATGTAGAGGGCGTCGGCGCGCTCCGGGGCGCCGTCTGCCGCCGCGGTCCGCGCGGCCAGGAGCGTCGGCGGGGGCTCCGCCGCGGCGTCGCTGCCCCAGGCCGCTGCGCCGAGGGTCGCGGCGAGCCCGAGCAGGAGGCGTCGTCGCTGCGCCTTCGTCGCGGGGTGGGGTGATGGCATCCAGGCCTCCTGGGCTTCAGGCGGCACATCCTGCGCGCCTGGGATCTATCCTAGTGAGGCGATGCAGCGACTTCAAGGCGGGTGCGCCTTGGAGGAGAGGGGGTCCAGGGGGGGTTTCCCACGGGCGGGGCTTTGCGGTATAGGTGGTGCCCGCTGGGGGCCCACCGCCAGCAGGAC
>CAUJGC010000350.1 GCA_963169075.1 Myxococcota bacterium | reverse complement strand
GCGCTGGAGGTCGAGGTGGCTGGGCTCGTGGGGGTGGCGGGTGGTGGTGACGCGCCAGGAGGCGCCGGAGCAGGTGGCGCGGAGGTGGAGCGCGCGGAGGGCGTCGAGGGTCATGCGGGCGTCGAGGGGCGTGGCGGGTGCGCGGAGGTAGGCGTCCTGTCCTGCGGCGCGGAGGGCGTGGAGGTCGCCGGGGTGGAGGTCGTCGAGGGGGTCTTTGGCGAGGCGTCGCCAGGCGAGGGCGAGCCAAGGGGAGGGGTCGTCGGCGCCGGGGAGGAGGTGGGGTGCGCGGTGGTGGGCGTGGAGCGCCCAGCCGAGCTGTTGGGCTGCGCGGAGGAGGTCGGGTCCGAGGGCCTGGTCCCAGGGGAGGGCGCCGGCCTGGGCGCGGAGGAGGTTGTCGAAGCCGACGGCTGCGGCCAGGGCCTGGCCGATCTGCGCGAAGCGCGGGGCGCCCATGATGGCGTTGTCGTCGCCTGGGTGCTCGGGGTAGGCGAAGGGGGGGTGGAGGTGGACGCCGATGTAGCCCGCGACGCACTCGTCGAGGAGGGGCGGGAGGGGTGCGGGGCGGTGGCGTTGGAGGTGGGCCCACTCGTGGAGGAGGGGGGCGCTGAGGCGTCGGTCGAGGACGCGGGCGAGGTGGGGTGCGCTGCGATCCGTGTCATGATATATATCATGACGTGCATTGTAATGTGCGTCGTGATGTGGGTTGAGCGGGGGCCGCTCGCGGGTGTAGGCGTCCAGATCGGCGGGGTAGGCGTAGAGGGGGGGCATGCAGCCTGCGAAGCAGGTGCGGTCCCAGGCGTCGCGCCAGGAGCCTCCCCAGGGGGAGGCGACCTCGGGGATGGGGTCGCGGAGGTCGACGCTGTGGAGTGCGCTTGTGAGGGCGTCCCAGCTGGCGGCGAGGCGGGGGAGGTGTTGGGGTTGGAGGGGCGTGTGGAGGAGGCGTTGGGCGTCGGGCGGGGAGGCGGCGAGGACCTGGACGCGGAGGCGTGGCATGAGGTGGAGGTAGTGGCGTCGGAGGGCTTCGGCGCGCTCCTGCCAGCCGGGGGCCTGCTCGCCCAGCTCGAGGCCGAGGGCGGCGCGGAGGGGGCGGAGGAGTGGTTCGGGGAAGGCGGGGGTGGGGAGGGTGTGTGCGGGCGCGCCGAGGTCGCGGAGGGCGTCCAGGGTGGCGGCGGCGAGGTCGTGCTGGAGGGCCTCAGGGGAGGGGGCGAGTGAGGCGGCGTCGTCTGGTGTGAGGTCAGGGAGGTGTATGACGCTCTGCGGCATAATCGCTTGACCCCCGGCGTGAGGTCGCATACACCGGGTGGCCCGGCTGTTGAGCTGGTTCAATGCAACGCATGCATGGAGCGGATCATGGTCATGGTCACCCGGATCATCAAGCGTTACGCCAACCGTAAGCTTTACGACACCGAGCACAGCCGCTACGTCACCCTGGAAGAGATCGGTGAGATGGTCAAGGCCGGTGAGGATCTTCAGATCATCGACAACCGGACGGGTGAGGATCTGACGGGGGTGACGCTGACGCAGATCATCTTCGAGGATCAGAAGCGGCCGGAGCAGTCTTCGCTGCCGGTGAGCGCGCTGCGAGGGATCATCCAGTCGGGCGGTGAGTTTCTGACGAAGCTCTCGCAGCCGGTGACGAGCGTGGGGGCGGATCTACGTCGTCGGGCGAACAAGCTGGAGGAGAACAGCCAGGCGGCGCTGCGGGAGTTTTTGGAGAGCACGACGCGGAAGCTGGACGAGACGCAGAGCCGGATTGATGAGAGCGTGAAGTCGGCTGTGGATCAGATGACCCACATCCCGACGCTCCAGGAGGAGCTGCGTCAGTCTCAGCTGCGGGTGTCGCGGCTGGAGAAGCAGGTGGCGGGGCTGATCCGGACGGTGGAGGAGCTTCGCGAGGCGAACCTGCGGCTGACGGGTCCGGAGAGCATCCCGTCTCAGAAGTCGAACCCGACGCGGGCGCTGTAGGAGTTGACGTTCTCGGAGAAGGCGCCTTCGAGGGTGATGGCGGCGACGCCGAAGATGAAGCGGGTGCCGATGAAGTAGCGGTTGAGCTGCTGGATCTCGGTGTCGAAGACGAACTCGGGCTGGTAGGCGAGGTCTTCGACGCAGCTGGTGTCGTTGGCGGGGCACTCGGTGATGACGGGGGGGCGGGGGTCTTCGGGTGCGACGTCGAGGAGGCGCGAGGAGGAGATGACCCAGAGGCGGTTGTATCCGGCGTAGGGCGTGATGTTGACGAAGCCGAAGAGTCCCCAGCTCTTGGAGATGGAGAGGTCGAAGCCGGCGGTGGTGAGGTTGAGGTCGGAGGAGCCGGCGACGTTGGTGAGGGAGCCGCGGATGGCGAAGTCGGGGAGGTAGTAGAAGCCCTCGTTGAGGGCCCACTTGACGTCGGTGCCCATGGCGACGAGCTCGGATTCGAGGAGCCAGGTGACGGAGCCGCCGACTTCGAGGGAGACGAGGTAGGGGATGGTGAGTCCTTTGCGGACCTGGGCGGTGAGTGTGTAGAAGTTGCCGGGGTCGCTCTGTCCGTCGAGGCCTCGCCAGTATTCGGCGGCGCCGTCTACGGTGGAGAGGGAGGCGTTGAAGCCGACGTCGAAGCCGGCTTCTCCGAGGGTCTCCGCGGGTGCGAGGTAGCGGGGTGCGAAGACGAGGCCGAGGTCGCGGCTGAGTCCGCGGAAGTCGTCCGTGTTGGGGAGGGCGTTGAAGCCGGTCTCGCCGTTGTCGAGCGTGACGGCCTGTCGATCCGCGAGCCGTCGCAGGACGGGGTCTTTGTCGTAGGCTTCGGCGCGGGGTGCGGCGAGGGTGAGCGCCGCACCGGCGGCGAGGAGGGCGGCGAGTGTTCCGCAGACGAGGGATGTGTAGTGCGTGGCCATGTCATCTCCCTTGTGGCGGCGGGGGTGTTCAGGGCCCGCGCGCCTCCTTCCGGATCGGCCTAGAGGTAGCAGACTCCCGCCAGGGAGGCAAGAATTGGCTCAGACGCCGAAGAAGAGTCGCTTGCCGAAGTCGCTGGAGAGGTCGGAGTGGAAGATCTTGCGGGCGACCTTTCGGATGTCGTAGCGGAGTCGGTGGTAGGAGATCTGCTGGGTCTGTGTGTCGAGGATGGTGCAGCAGGCGCGGTTGTCGTTGTCGCGGGGTTGTCCGACGGAGCCGACGGTGACGACGTACTTGTGTCCGGGGTCGAGGTGGATGATGGGGGGGTGGACCTCGCGGACGCCGGAGGGGTGGAGGGAGAAGGCCTTGGTGAGGTGGGAGTGTCCGATGAAGGTGACCTGTCCGAGGTTATCCCAGAGGTCCATGAGCCCTTCGGCCTGTGCGGCGGTGAAGATGTAGTCGAACTCTTCGAGGTTCTTGGGTGAGCCGTGGCAGAAGGTGAAGCCTTCGGCGTCTTCGCGGTATTTGAGTCCGCGCAGCCAGGCGTAGTTCTCGGGTGAGAGGCGGTTCTTGTGCCAGTTGAGGGCGTTCTTGGCGGCGTCGTAGTAGTAGGCGTAGTCCATGCGGTCGCTGACGGCGGCGTCGTGGTTACCGAGGACGGTGTGTTTGGCGACGGAGCGGACGAGATCGCAGCAGGGGTTGGGGTCGGGTCCGTAGCCGACGATGTCGCCGAGGCAGACGTACATGTCGATGTTTTGTTGCTCGTAGAAGGCCAGCACGATCCGGAGTGCTTCCAGATTGGAGTGGACGTCTGAGAACACCGCGATCCGCATGATGGCTCTCCTTGCTTGATGCCTCCGATCACCGGCGCTTGGCGCAGCCTTATCTCTAGCGCGAAGCGCGCTGGGGGACAAGGTTTAAGGGCCTGGGCGGGGGTGTGGGGAGCGCGCAGGGATTGCGCGGGTGGGGTGTGTGGTTCATAGTGTGGCTTGAGCAGGTGGGCTGGGCCGGAGCGCGTCACGAGAGGACACGATGGAGGAGAGGCCGCTGGAGGGGGGGGAGGCGTTTGCGGCGGGTCGTTACCAGCTGGAGCGCCGCCTGGGCTCGGGGAGCTTTGGGGAGGTGTGGCGTGCCTGGGACGCTCTGGAGGAGCGCTCGGTGGCGTTGAAGGTGCTGCTGGCGGAGTGGATGGAGACGCCGGTGGTGCTGGAGCGCTTCGAGCGCGAGATCCGGGCGTCGACGAGGCTGCAACATCCTGGTATCGTTCAGATTCTTGACACGGGGTTCTGTCCTGACAGCGGGCGTCCCTTCTATGCGATGGAGCTGGTGGAGGGCGGGCCGATCCACGAGGTGCCGCCGAGCCTGGGGGTGTGGCTGGAGGTCTTTGATCAGCTCATGGCGGCGCTCTCCTACGCGCACGCGCGGGGCGTGGTGCACCGTGATCTGAAGCCGGACAACATCCTGGTGGCGCGCCAGGGCGGCGGCTGGGCGTGCAAGGTGCTGGACTTCGGGATCGCGCGGCTGGAGGGGCACAACCGGAAGGTGACCGGCGCGGGGATGGTGCTTGGGACGCCGATCTATATGAGCCCGGAGCAGGCGTTCGGTGAGGCGTCGTCGGCGGGGCCCGCGTCGGATCTCTACGCGGCGGGGGTGATCCTCTATGAGCTCTTGAGCGGTGCGCCGCCTTTTCACGGGAGCTACATGACGTTGGTGGAGGCGCACCTGCTGAAGCCGCTGCCGCCGCTGCGTCCGCGTCCGGAGCTTGGGGAGGTGCCCGCGTCGCTGGAGGCGCTGGTGCGGGAGCTGACGGCGAAGCGCTACGCGGAGCGTCCGGAGTCGGCGGTGGTGGTGCGCGAGCGGCTGCGTCCGCTGCTGGCGGGGCTTCGCGGGGTCGCGCCGACGCAGCGTCTGGAGGTGGGTGCGGGGCTTTTGCCGCCTGGTGAGGTGAGCGCGGCGGAGGTGGACATGTCGGCGGCGCCGCGGGCCGACGAGCTGGCGCCGCTGAACCTGGCGCGCCTCCAGGTGTTGCGGCTGCGGGATCCGCCGCCTCCGGGTCGCGCGCAGGCGAAGGCGGCGCTCTGGGAGAGCGCGCTGCGTGTGGGAGGCGCTCGCCGCCCGCAGGTGGTGGTGCTGACGGGGGCGCCGGGGATGGGGAAGGGGCGGCTGGCGCGCTGGCTGGCGGAGATGGGCGCGGAGCACGGGACGCTGCGGAGCTTCCGGGTGCCGCTGCCGGATCGCGGCGAGGTGCCGGTGGGGATGCACGCCGCGCTGCACCGGATGTTGCATTATCCGCGGCTGGAGCGTCAGATCCTGGGCTTCTGGGTGGATCACACGCTCCCCAACCCCAGCGAGGAGACGCGGGGGGCGCTGCTGGACTTCATGCTGGACGCGCTGACCTCCGGGGCGCTGGAGCGCCGGGAGATGGAGCAGGCGGTGGAGTCGTGGAGCGGGCTCTGGTGGGAGTTGCTGCGCTCCCGGGCGATGGAGCCGACGCCGCAGGCGCTCCTGGTGACGCTGGAGGTGCCGCGGGCCGACACGCCGCTGGACGCGGCGGCGACGTGGCTGCACGGGGTGCTCCAGCGGGCGGAGGCGGAGGGGGTGCCGATCCTGGCGCTCTGGACCGTGCCGACGCCGACGGAGGAGCTGCCGCGCGCGCTGCATGCGCTGGGTGAGCGCCACGCGCTGCGTCACCTGCACCTGGGGCCGCTGGATCGCTCGGAGCTGACGTCGCTGGCGCGTGGGGTGGTGCCCTCGCTGGACGAGGGGGTGCTGGAGGCGCTGCAAGGTCTCTCGCAGGGCTCGCCCTTCTTCGCCCGGGAGCTGCTCTTGAGCTGGCTGGAGTCGGGTCAGCTGGCGCGGGAGGAGGGGGTGTGGCGGCTGCGGTTGGACGCGGCGCGCTCGTTGCCGGAGCGGCTGGAGGACGTGGTCGCGGACAAGATCTCGGACTTTCTGCGGGGCTTCGGCGCGTCGGCCAACGGGGTGATGCAGGCGCTGATGACGCTGGCCTTTCTGGGGTCTTCGTTCCCGTTGGCGCACGCGCAGATCACGCTGGATCGCTCGGGTGTGCCGGCGTCGGCGCTGGTGCGGGCGGGGATCCTGGAGCAGCGCCGCGGCGGCCCCGAGCCTGAGGTGGCCTTCTCGACGGGGCTCATGCAGGAGGTGCTGATCGCGCGGGGGCGGGCGATGAACATGGTGAACCTCCTGCGGCGCTACGCCACCGAGGCGCAGCTGGCCGGGGCGCTGGAGGCGCTGCTGGACGGCAACTGGGCGCTGGCGGAGCGCAGCGTCCACCTGGCGCGCCAGCTCCTGGATGAGCGTCAGGCGCCGCGCTACGACGAGGCGCGCCTGCACGTGCTCGCGATCCTGGCGCTGATCGCCTACCAGCGTCGCGAGAGCGCCACGCTGGAGCACCTGGCGCAGCACCTGGCCGAGCTGGCGCGGGAGGCGGAGGATGACGAGACCGCCGATCGGGTCCTGGGCCCTGCGGAGCTGTGGCGCGGGATCGTCGCGGAGCGGCGCGGCGCGGCGCTGGAGGCGCGGCTGGCGTTTCGCAACGCGCGGGCGCACGCGGTGGTGGCGCACCACCCGGTGGCGCATATCTGGGCGCTGGTGGGGCTGGCGCGCAACGCCGAGACGCGCGCGGATCGGGTCAGCGCCGACCGTTATGGGGACGAGCTCCGGACCCTCTGCCGGTCGGTGGGTGAGGAGGATCCCATCGCGCGGCGCTGGGTGGGGCTGGCGCTCCGCATCCTCCAGAGCCTCCAGAGCGCGCGGACCCAGCCTGAGGGGGGCGCTGCGTCTTGACAAGCGTGGGAGGGTGGTCTAGAACGCCGTGGCTCATCTGCGCGCCGGGGTGTGTCATCCCTCCGCGCGCGGAGCCCTCTCTTTTGTCGAAGCTGCTGTCGCGAGCTGATGGCTTAGACCTGACGTGGAGCCCCTGCTATGAAGCGCACCTATCAACCGAGCAAGATCAAGAAGAAGCGCACCCACGGCTTCCGTGAGCGCATGTCCACCAAGAACGGTCGCAAGGTCCTCGCCGCGCGCCGCCGGAAGGGGCGCGCGCGCCTCGTCGTGGACATCCACAAGAAGTAGGAGATCCGCGTCGGCTCCCTGGCGGCCTCCTGCGTGGAGCCACGCGCCCTGGAGGTCGCGCGATGAGCGAGCTCACATCCCAGCCTCCCCACCCCCCGCGCGACGCCCGCTTTCCGAAGCAGGCCCGCTTGCTCAACGGCGGAGATTACCGCCGCGCGAGCCGGGGGGTGCGCTATGTGACCCCAAGCCTGATCGTCATCGCGCAGCGCGGCGATCAGGCCTGGGTGCGCATGGGAGCCGTCGTGAGCAAGAAGGTCGGCAACGCGGTGCAGCGCAACCGGGTCAAGCGGCGTCTCCGCGAGATCTTCCGGCTTCACAAGCACGACCTCCCAGCCACGCTGGACCTGGTCTGGATCGCCCGCCCCGGTGCGGCCGAGGCCGACTACGACACCCTCGCTGCGCACGCCCTGGAGGGCAGCCGTGAAGCGGCCCGGCGCGTCCGCCGTAAAGCCTAGAGCGACACGATGTGCAGCGCAGCGGGGCATAGGTGTGAGAGCGAGCGCGCAGAGAGCGGCCTCCCGGCGCGTCCTGCGGGGCCTGCTGCGCGCCTCCTCCACGGCGCGGTGCGCTTCTATCAGCGCTACCTCTCGCCGCTCAAGCCGCCGACCTGTCGCTTCACCCCAACCTGCTCGGAGTATACCCGGCAGGCCCTCGTCCGCTATGGTGCCCTCCGCGGCGCCTGGATGGGAGCGCGCCGCATCCTCCGCTGTCACCCCTTTCACCCCGGCGGCTACGACCCCGTGCCCTGAGGGCCCGGGAGCGCTGGGGACAACGAGCGTCCATGGATCAGAAGAACACGATCATCGCCATCGCCTTGAGCATGGCTGTCCTCCTGGGCTGGCAGCTCTTCTTTGCGCCTGACCCGCCGCCGCCCGCCGAGGGTCCGGGGGCGGCAGGCGCCGCCAGCGGCCCTGTGGTCCTCCCCGGCTCGGCGGCTGCGCCCGGCAGCGGGGCTGTGATCCAGCCTGCGCCGCCGCAGCCCGGCCAGACCCCGCCCCGGGTGATCGCCCCCGAGGAGATCACGCTCACGACGGGGACCTGGGAGGCGATCTTCACCAACGAGGGCGCGCGTCTCAAGTCCTTCCGCATCACCGCGCCGGAGAACTTCCAGTCGCGCGGCAACCTCGTCGAGCCCGTCGGGGACGAGGAGCATCCCACGCCCCCCGAGTGGGTCACGATGCTCCCCTACGCGACGACCTTCTCGGGGCGCTCGATCTCCCTGCCGGAAGGGGCGATGTTCGAGGTGGTGGAGAAGGGGGAGCGTGGGGTCACCTTCCGCTACACCGACCCCGCAGGCGCCTTCACGCTGGACAAGGTCTTCACCCGGAACCCGGACAAGCCCTACAGCTTCAACCTGGACGTGAAGGTGCAGAACACGGGGGCGGCCCCGATCGGGGAGAGCCTCCAGCTGATCATCTACGGCTATCAGCTGCCCTCCAGCGAGGGCTGGTCGCCGCTGAACCCCATCCCGGATGTGTCCTCGGCGGTCTGCTCGGTGGACGGCGACATCGAGCACAGCGATCTGGGTGACGCCAAGGATCAGGCGCGCTTCTCGGGGGCGATCCCCTGGGGCGGGCTCTTCTCGCGCTACTTCTCGATGGCGGCGATCCCGCAGGGGGTGCCGCTGGCCTCGTGCCAGACCAGCACCTTGAGCCAGAACTTCATCCGGAACGCGCTGGGCACGGCGGACTTCTCCGTCGCGCCGGGCGCCGCCCAGAGCTGGAGCTTCACCACCTACGTCGGCCCCAACCGCACCGACGATCTGGAGGCGATGGGCGCAGGGCTTGAGGACATCATCGACTATGGGATCTTCGCGCCGCTCTGCCGCCCGATCCACTGGCTCCTCCTCTTCATCCAGCCGCTCGTGGGCAACTGGGGGCTGGCGATCATCCTGCTGACGCTCCTCTTGCGCGGGCTCACCTTCCCCATCAACCAGCGCGGCTACAAGTACATGGAGGCCATGCGCCAGGTGCAGCCCAAGATGGAGGCGATCCGCAAGCAGTACGAAGGGGACCAGCTGAAGCAGAACGAGAAGATCATGGAGCTCTACAAGCAGGAGGGCGTCTCGCCCTTCGGCTGCCTGCCGCAGTTTGTGCAGATCCCGGTCTTCTTTGCGCTCTACCGCACGATCTACAGCTCGGCGGAGCTGTACCACGCAGATTTTGCGCTCTGGTACACCAACCTGACTGATCCGGACCCCTACTACATCCTGCCGGTCATCGTGACCGCGATGATGTTCGGTCAGCAGCTCCTCATGCCGACGGCGACCGACAACAAGCAGATGAAGCTCATGATGAACCTGATGCCCCTGATGTTTGGGGTGTTTACGCTCGTCATGCCTTCGGCGCTGGGGCTCTATATGGTGACCAGCGTGGGGCTGGGCATCTTGCAGCAGTACTTGATCCGCCGTTACTACACCAAGAAGCGCGAGGCCGAAGAGGCCAAGGCGAGCGCGTGACCCCTACCCCTTCAGGAGCCATCATGAGCGACATCGACATCGACGCTGAGCTGGACGCGGTTGACGGCGAAGAGGAGGGGGAGGAGTACGAGCTTCTCCCCGAGCTGCCGATCACGGAGGAGGCGCAGGCCTGGCTCTCGACCCTCTTCGGCTATCTTGGGCTGGAGGGCGAGGTCCGGGTGCGCGAGAGCGAGGACATGCTGGAGGCGAGCCTGGAGGGTCCCGGCGCGGAGGTGCTCCTGGCGGAGATGAGCGCCCGCGGGCCGGAGATCCTCCAGGCGATCCAGCTCCTGGCCCAGAGCGCGGTCTCCTCGGGCAACCGTCGGCGCTACGGGGTGAGCCTGGATCCGGGCGGCTTCCGGCAGAACCGGGTGGAGCAGCTTCGGGAGGTGTCTCGCTTCCTGGGTGAGAAGGCGACGGCCATCGGGGCGCCGATCACGGTGCTGGGGATGAGCTCGTTCGACCGCCGCGCGGTCCACACGGGGCTGCGCGAGATGCGCAACGTCCGCACGGAGAGCGAGGGCTTCGGGCCCTTCCGTCGCCTCAAGATCCAGCCGCGCTGAGCGGGATGCGGGACACCATCGCGGCCATCGCCACGCCGCCCGGGAGCGGCGGCGTGGGCATCGTCCGCGTCTCGGGGACCGGGGCGCTGGGGGTGGTGCGTCGCCTGGCGCCGGGGCTCCCGGCGCGGCTCACCTCGCATCAGCTCCGCCGCGCGCGGGTCTGTGATCTGCGCGGCGAGGTGTTGGATGACGCGCTGATCGTGTGGATGCAGGGTCCGCGGAGCTACACCGGCGAGGACGTGGTGGAGATCCAGGGGCACGGTGGGGCGGCGCAGATGGCGCGGCTCCTGGGTGCGGTCTGTGAGGCCGGGGCCCGGCTGGCGGCGCCGGGCGAGTTCACCCAGCGGGCGTTCCTGCACGGGCGCCTGGATCTGACCCAGGCGGAGGCGGTGGCGGATCTGATCTACGCCTCCAGCGAGGCGGCGCTGCGCGTGGCGCGGCGCCACCTGGAGGGCGAGCTGGGGGCGGCGATCCAGGCCATTCAGGGGGGGCTGATCACCGCGCTGATGCTCACCGAGGCGGCGATCGACTTCAGCGCCGAGGAGCACGTCTACCAGCTGGACCACGCCGGGCTCATCGCGCGGGTGGAGCGGGAGATCGCGGCGGTGGAGGGGCTGCTGGGCACCTGGGAGGCGGGCCGTCAGGCCCGCGAGGGGGTCCGGGTGGTGATCCTGGGGCGTCCCAACGCGGGCAAGTCCACGCTCTTCAACCTGCTCTGCGGCCAGGAGCGCGCCATCGTCACCGAGGTGGCGGGCACGACGCGGGACGTGCTGGAGGAGGTGATCCTGGTGCGCGGCGTCGCGGTGCGCCTGGCCGATACGGCGGGGCTCCGCGAGGCGACCGACCGGGTGGAGCGGATCGGCGTGGAGCGCGCCGCTGCCGCTGCGCGCGGCGCTGACCTGATCCTCTGGGTGATCGACGGCAGCGACCCGGAGGGGCTGGACGGCGAGGTGCAGGCGCACCTGCGGGCGTCGGGGGCGGAGGTGTTGGCGGTGGTCAACAAGGCGGACCGGGGCTGCGCGCTGGCGCTTGAGGGGCTGGGGGAGCAGCTGCACGTCAGCCTGGCCTCGCGTCAGGGGGAGGCGGCGCTGCTGGACGCGCTGGCGACGCGGGTCCTGGCCCGGACCGCGGCGGCGCAAGGCGAGGGGGCGGTGATCACGCGCCAGCGCCACCGCGACGCGCTGGCGCGGGCGCTTGAGGCGATGTGTCGCGCGCGGGACGCGGCGGAGGCGGGGCTCAGCCACGAGTTCATCGCGCTGGATCTGCGCCTGGCGCTGGAGGCCACCGGTGAGGTGGTGGGGCGGGTCAGCGCCGACGACATCCTGAACCGGATCTTCGCGGACTTCTGCGTCGGAAAATAGAGGGGGTCCGGGGGGCGCTGACCCCCG
>CAUJGC010000349.1 GCA_963169075.1 Myxococcota bacterium | reverse complement strand
GGGGAGCTTTTTTGTCGTGCGGGGAGGGGCTGGGGGCTGGATCAGAGGTCGAAGGCGCCGCCGACGACGAGATCGAGCTGGAGGGTGGTGTCGGGGACGAGGGGCGCGTGGGCGTCGAGGCCGAGGAGGACGGGGCCGAGGCGCGCCTCCAGGCCGAGGGAGGGTCCGAAGAGGCCCTGGGTGACGTCGCGGGTGTAGTCGTCTTCGATGGGGGTCTCGGCGCCGGGTGGGGCGGCCTGGCGGATGGTCTGGCCGACCTGGCCGATGTGGAGGCCGCCGCGGACGGCGAAGCGGCCGAGGTGATAGCGCGCGTAGGGATGGGCGAGGGCGAGGAGGTCGGGGAGCTGGACGCGGGCCATGAGGCCGACGTCGAGGTCGTCGGTGAGGGCGTAGCCGACGTCGGGGCGGAGGAGGAGGAGGGAGTTGGCGAAGCCAGGCTGCTGGGTCTGGCCGTCGCTGACGTAGCCGAAGCCGGTGCCGACGGCCAAGGCGAGGCGGAGGGTGCCGCCGGAGGTGTCGCCGGGGTCGATGGGGCGTGTGTTGACGTTGAGGAGGGCGTCGATGGCGGCTTCGGCGTCGGGATCCGGGCGGGGGGCGCCGTCGGTGAAGGTGAGGACCTCGCGCTGGGGTGAGGTGAGGGCGTCGCGGGTCTGGTCGGCGAGGGCTTCGGCGTGCTCGGGGCGCGGCGGTGTGGGGAGGAGGAGGACGCCGGGGCGGGAGCGGTCGGGGAGGTCGTGGAGCCAGGCGAGGGTGCCCTCCGGGCCGATGGTGCGGGCTGCGGTGAGGAGGACGAGGTGGCGGGGGGGGTCGGGGAGGGCGGCGACGCGCCGCTGGAGGTCTTCGGGGGCGGGCTGTCCGCAGGCGGCGTCGAGGCGCTGGGGCGGGTTGAAGAGGTCGAGGGCGGCGCGCTCCTCGCTCTGGACGGTGAGGTCGAGGACCTGGGCGCCGAGTCCCGGGGCGCCGACGGCGAGGCGGTAGGCGCCAGGGGTGAGCTCGGGGATGGGGCCGTTGGTGGGGACGGGGCGTCCGTTGAGGGTGGCGGTGGCGTCGTCGGGTGTGGTCTGGAGGTCGAGGGTGGCGCTGCCGGGTCGCATGCCGCGCTGGACGTCTTTGACGAAGCGGGTGAGCTTGGGGGGGAAGAGTCCGGGTGCGGGCTCGGCGCTGGGGTAGCGTTGGAAGAGGCCTTCGAGGGCCTCGCGGGCGCTGTTCTTGTCTCCGGCGAGGAGGAGGCTGGTGGCCCAGTAGAAGCCAGCGCGGGTGACGCCGTCGTAGCAGGCGGCGCAGAAGGGTGAGGCGTCGAGGGCCTGGGTGTAGGTGTCGAAGGCCTGCTTGAAGGTGGCGGCGGCGTCGCGGTAGTCGCTCTGGAGGTAGGCGGTCTGTCCGCTGGTGACGAGCTGGTCGGCGCGCTCGACGTCTGCGACGGGGGCGAAGGGGAGGTTGGCGCCGTAGCGGACGCGGAGGTCGGGGGCGTCATCGAGGCGCTGGAGCCAGGCGGCGAGGGCGTCGTTGGGGAGGCGTGTGCACTCCTGGGTGACGACGACGTCTCGCTCCTGGGCGTGCGCGGTGTGTGCGAGGAGGAGCGCTGCGGCCAGGGTGGCGCTCTGGAGGAGCCGCGCGTCGCGGCGTCGCGTGGGGTTGTGGCGCGTCCAGGGCGTCATGGCGCTCCGCGGTCGGGGGCTTCCATGTGGAGTCGGTAGCCCTCATCGGTGAGGCGTCTTCGGATGCGGTCGATGTGCTCGAAGCCGCGAGTCTCCAGGGTCATCTGGAGGCTTGTCTCTCCGAGGCGTGCGACAGCGCGGTTGTGGTGGATCTCGATGATGTTGACGCTCATCTGGGCGAGGAGCCCGGTGAGTCGTGCGAGGGCGCCTGGGGCGTCATCCAGCGTGAGGCTGGCGGACATGAGGCGTCCGTCACGGACGAGTCCGCGCTCAATGATACGGCTGATGACGTTGACGTCAATGTTGCCGCCGGAGATCACGAGGGCGACGCGGCGGCCTTTGGCGCCGGGGATGTTTCCGGCGCGGAGGGCGGCGAGGGTGACAGCGGCGGCGCCTTCCGCGACGGTTTTTTCTTGTTCGAGGAGGAGGAGGATGGCGTTGGCGACGTCCTCTTCATCGACGGTGACGATCTCATCGACGTAGCGTCGCACGGTGTTGAGGGTGTAGGAGCCGACGCGCTGTACGGCGATGCCGTCTGCGATGGTGCGTGCGGTGGGGGTGGTGACCAGCTCGCCGCGGTAGAGGGCGTTCTGCATGGCGGGGATGACGGAGGTCTCGACGCCGACGACCTTGATGCGTGGGTTGGTCTCTTTGAGGGCGACGGCGACGCCGCTGATGAGCCCGCCGCCGCCGACGGGGAGGACGACCATCTCGAGGTAGGGGTTCTGCTCCAGCAGCTCCAGGCCGAGGGTGCCCTGTCCGGCCATGACGGCGAGGTCGTTGAAGGGGTGGACGAAGGTGAGGTCGCGCGCTTCCTGGAGGGTGAGGGCGTGCTGGTAGGCTTCGTCGTAGGAGTCGCCGTGGAGGACGACCTCGGCGCCGAAGCTCTGGGTGCGGCTGACCTTGATGAGGGGTGTGCCGCAGGGCATGACGATGGTGGCTTTCACGCCCTGGCGCTGGGCGTGATAGGCGAGGCCCTGGGCGTGGTTGCCTGCGCTGGCGGCGACGACGCCTCGGCTGCGCTCGGCGTGGGAGAGGGTGAGGAGCTTGTTGAGGGCGCCGCGCTCCTTGAAGGAGCCGGTGTGCTGGAGGTTCTCCAGCTTGAGGAAGACGTCGGCGCCGGTGACGGCGCTGAGCTTGCGAGCGCGGGGGAGGGGTGTGGTGTAGATCTCGCTGGCGATGCGCCGGCGAGCCTCCTCGACAGCGTCGAAGGTGAGGATCTCCTCCTCAAGGGCGGTGTCCATGGCGATGAACCCTGATGCAGCGTCGGCGCGTGGCGGCGAGCGTCGGCGTCCGGCGCTCCCGTCGAGGACTCTAGCACGTTGGCGCGTGAGGAGCGACCCCCCCGGCTGCGTAACGTCCTGCTGCGCTACGCTTCACAGGACGAACGCAGCCGGTCCCCCCCGTGACGGGGGGACACCGACGGGTCGCTGGGGGCGCTGGGGTGGGTGGCGAGCGCAGCGAGCACATGGCGAGCGAGCGGAGCGAGGGAGGTCGGTGTCCCCCCGTCACGGGG
>CAUJGC010000348.1 GCA_963169075.1 Myxococcota bacterium | reverse complement strand
CCCCGTGACGGGGGGACACCGACGGGTCGCTGGCGAGCGAGCAAAGCGAGCGAGGTCGTTCGCAGCGGCGGTGTCCCCCCGTCACGGGGGGGACCGGCCCCGTTCCGCCGACGAAGCGCAGCGGAGTCGGCGGTTACGGGGCCGGGGGGGTTGCCGTCACGGGGGGGTCACGGTGACGAAGACATCATCGGCGCCGGTGTGCTCGGCGGGGCCGTCGGAGATGAGGCGGGCGCGTGCGTCGTCGAGGCGGTAGTAGGTGAAGGGGCGGAGCCAGCCGTCGCGGAGGGAGCCGTCGGGGGCGAGGCCGCGGTCGAGGATGGGGTCGAGGGTCTGCTCGGCGCGGAGGTGGGCGAGGAGGGTCTGGAGGGTGGAGGGCCAGGAGCCGAAGCGGTCCCTGTAATGGATGAGGCCGAGGCGGAGGGCCTGGAGGCGGAGCTGGGTGATGCGGGCGGCGACGTTCTGGACGAGGTCTTCCTGGGCGCTTGGGCTGGCGAGGGGGGCGCGCCAGCGCTGGATGAGGTCGTCGAGGCGGGCGGCGTCCTCGGGGGGGAGGCGCGCGCGGAGGCGCTGGGCGCGGAGGTCATCGCGGAGGAGGCGCCGCTCCTCGCCTTCGACCTGCTCCAGCCTGGGGAGGAGATCGCGGAGGCGCTCGGGGCGGAGGGCGACGCGGAGTCGGTCGGCGGGGTCGAGGCGCGTGGCGGCGACGGCGGCGACCTCCTGCTCGGGCGGGGCGTCGTGGTGGGTGAGGGCGGCGCGGTGATTGGCGAGGCGGATGGCGGCGAGGGTGGGGAGGAGGGTGCGTAGATCGACCGCGAGGACGTCGTCGAGGTCGTGGAGGAAGCGCTCGCGCTCGTCGGGGGTGAGGGGGGCGTCGTCGGACCAGCGGACGCAGGGCGCCTCGCCGCGGTGGAGGCGGCGCAGCTCGGGGCGCAGCTCCGCGAGGGTGGTGGGGAGGTGCTGGCGGTCCACGGGGCGCGTGAGGGCGGCGACGCTGAGGGTGGCGATGAGCGCGAAGGCGATCAAGGCGAGGCCGACGGCGGCGCGTGCGTGCAATCTGGGGGCGATGGGGCTATGCATGGGGAGGGCGTGGACTGCGGTGCGGGTGGGGGGCGGCGTGGGGCGTCGCCTCGGCGTGGGGAGGATGCCCAAGGAGCGCGCGGCTGGCAAGGCGTGGTGTGGCGGGGGGGAGGCGGTGTGGTTATGGGCAATAATATATATTTTTTCCATCATTTTGTTGCGTTCTGGTGCGGCGCAGGGCTCGCGGCGTGGCTGGGGTGGACGCTGGTGAAGGCGCGGTGGCTGCGCTCGGATCTGCTGGCGGCGTTCCGGCTTCAGGTTGGGGTGCCGATCGGGGCGGGGGTGCTGCTCTTCGCGCTGCTCTTGAACCTGTGGGCCGTGTGGGGCGGGAGCTTCGTGCAGACGCGGGTGGGGGTGTTCGCGTGGGCGGCGTGGGCGGCGGCGCTGCCGCTCTTGATCCTGGCGTGGCAGCAGCGCGGGGCGCTGATGGAGCGGGCGATGGCGCTGCGCGAGGCGCTGACCCCGTATGAGCGGGTGCGGCTCTACGAGGCCTACCTGCGCGCCCGCCCCGGCGATCCGCAGGCGGTGGGGGGGCTGCTGGAGGAGCCAGGGGGGTTGCAGGTGATCGGGGAGCTGGATCGGCAGGCGGTGATCTTTGGCGGTCGCCGGATCGGGGACGTGGCGGTGGACGCGCTGGAGGGGGCGGAGGTAGGGCGGGTCCAGGCGGCGCTGGCCTCGGGGTATCTGGCGCACCGGGCCTCGCTGACGCGGCGGCTGGAGGCGGTGCTCCAGGCGGCGCGTTAGCGGGCGCAGGGGGCGAGCCTGTAGCGGGGGGCGGGGAGCGCGCAGGTGGGGGAGCAGCTCCGGCGCGTCCTGGAGGACGCGGTGGTCTATCCCGGCCTGGGCGTCACCTGGGAGGTCAGCGCGCCGGAGGGGCGTCGGCTGGAGCAGGGGGCGCGGCTGGCGCTGAAGGCGATGGAGCAGACCCTCACCGAGCACCTGGGGCGGGTCCACCTGCCGCTCTGGGTGGACGGCGCCCCGGCCGCGCCGCCGCCGGGGCCGCGCTGGGGGCTGCGCCTGGAGATCCTGTCGGTGGAGGAGCACCACCTGACCTGGCAGGAGGAGGAGCGGGTGGCCGTCGAGGCGCCCTGGGTGATGCAGAACGCGTCGCGCCACCGCGGCCTCAACAACTTTCGCTCGATGGCGCCGCAGGAGGTGACGACGACTCGCCGGGTGACGCGTCGCTCGACCTACCCGATGCTGCGGGGGCGCCTGGCGCTGGTGCGGGACGGCGTCGAGGTGGCCGCCGTCGAGGCCGACAGCGCGCCGGGCTGGCCGCAGGTGCAGAAGGGGACGCTGCGCAAGCAGGGCTTCGGGCCGGCGCGGCTGGCGGCGGGGGTGATGCTGGACGGCGCGCTGCGGGGCCTGGGGCTGCACATCCAAGGCGAGGGGGCGCTCCAGGGGATGGGGCTGCTGCTCTCCCCGAGCGCGGCGGCGCCTCGCCGCGCCGTCGAGCCCGAAGGCGAGGTGCTGGAGGTGGAGGAGATCGAGGCCGCCGAGGAGGTGAGCGTATGAGCGCCCCCGACGTGATCCCGCTCCAGGCGCAGCGCTGGCGCGGCGCCGCGCCGGAGGCGGTGGAGGAGGAGGTCGCGGTGGAGGAGCCGCTGGAGATCCGCCTCCGGGGGGCGTCGGTGGGGGTGCTGATGCGGACCCCCGGCCACGACGAGGAGCTGGCCTGCGGCTACGTGATCACGGAGGGGATCGTGGAGGCCGCCGCGGTGCGCTACGCGTCGCCGTGCCGCCAGGTGCCTCCGGAGGCGATCGGCAACGTGATCCATGTGATGATCCCGGACGCTGCGGCGGCGTCGCTGGCGGGGCGCGCCCAGCGGAGCGCGTCCGCGTCGGGGTGCGGGGTCTGCGGGCGCGGGGAGCTGGAGACGCTCTTCGCGGCGTCGCGGCCGGTGGCGCCGCTGGCGGCGCCGCTGCCGCCGGAGGTGGTCGGCGCGGCGCTGGAGGCGCTGCGCGCCGCGCAGGCGGGCTTCTCCCGCACGGGGGGGCTGCACGCCGCCGGGCTCTGGTCGCTGCGCCAGGGGCGGCTCGTGGTGGCGCGGGAGGACATCGGGCGGCACAACGCGGTGGACAAGGTGATCGGGTGGGCGGCGCTGAAGCGCCGCCTGCCGCTGACGGATCACCTGCTGGTGGTGAGCAGCCGGGCGGGGTTTGAGATCGCGCAGAAGGCGGTCGTGGCGGGGATCGGCGCGCTGGCGGCGGTGTCGGCGCCCTCCAGCCTGGCGGTGGCGACGGCGCGGGCCGGGGGGTTGATCCTGATCGGGTTCGCGCGGGAGGGGCGCCTGACGGTCTATGCAGAGGCTGATCGCATGGCTTGGGGGGTGTAGGCGAAAGGGGTTGCACGCGCGCACAGGTCAAGCTAAAAGGGTCGAAGGTCAGACGTTCAGGTCTGCAACGGACCCCAGAGGTGAAGACGTGTTGAGCCACCTATCCATCCGAAACTTCGCGATTATCGACGCGCTGGAGATCGACTTCCCGGAGGGGATGACCGTCATCACCGGCGAGACCGGGGCGGGCAAGTCGATCCTGGTGGACGCGCTCAACCTGGTGCTGGGGGGGCGCGGGAGCCTGGAGCTGATCCGCACCGACGCCGAGACGGCGGTGGTGCAGGCGATCTTCGAGGTCGGTGAGGCGCGCCGCGAGCTGCTGGGGCCGATGCTGGAGGAGCGCGGGATCGACGCGGGGGACGGGCAGCTGGTGGTGCGTCGCCAGCTCTGCCGCAGCGGCCGCAACAAGGTGTTCATCAACGGGTGCGTGGCGCGGCTGACGACGCTCCAGGAGGTGATGCAGGGGATCGTGGACATCAGCGGCCAGCACGAGCACTACTCGCTCATGGACAGCCGGGGGCACGTCCGCATCCTCGACGCCTTCGCGGGGCTGGAGTCCCAGACCGAGCGCGTGTCGGCGTCGGTGGCGCAGCTCCGCGGGCTGCGCCGCGAGGTGCAGCGCCTCCAGAGCGGCGAGCGCGAGCGCCTGGTGCGCATCGACTATCTGGAGTTCCAGCTCGGAGAGATCGACGACGCGGGGCTGGAGCCCGGGGAGGAGGCGGCGCTCCAGGAGGAGCTGGGCATCCTGCGCAACGCCGAGCGCCTGAGCCTGGCGGCGTCGGAGGCGATCCATCGGCTGGACGAGGGGCAGGACGCCATCGTGGACAGCCTCGGTGAGCTGGTGGGGCGCCTGGGGCGGGTGGCGGGGCTGGATCGCCGCCTCCAGAGCGCGGTGGAGCTGCTGGACACCGCTCAGGGGCAGCTCGGGGACGCGGTGCGGGATCTGCGGCGCTATGTGGACTCGCTGGACGCGGACCCCTCGCGCCTGGCGGACATGGAGGACCGGATGCAGCTCATCGATCGCCTCCGGCGCAAGCACGGCGGCGACACCGCCGAGATCCTGGCCCGCGCGGAGGAGATGCGCGGCGAGCTGGAGACGCTGCGCCGCGCCGAGACGCGGATCGAGGAGGCCTCGGCGGAGATGCTGGCGCTCCAGCGCTCGGTGATGGCGCAGGCGCGGACGCTGAGCGAGGCGCGCAAGGAGGCCGCGCGCCGCCTGACCCTCTTGATCGAGGGGGAGCTTGGGGAGCTGGGCATGGGGCGCTGCCGCTTCCTGGTGGTCTTCCGCCACCTGGACGCGGAGGGGAACCCGACCGAGGACTCGTCCCAGGCGTCGCCGCTCTCGCTGGGGGCCGACGGCATCGACGAGGTGGAGTTCCTCATCTCACCCAACCCCGGCGAGGGCTTCAAGCCGATGGGGAAGATCGCCTCGGGGGGTGAGCTGAGCCGGATCATGCTGGCGATCAAGAACGCGCTCATCCAGACCGATCCGGTGGAGACCTACATCTTCGACGAGGTCGACACGGGGGTGGGCGGTCGGATCGCGGAGGTGATCGGGCGCAAGATCCGGGACGTGGCCCGCAGCCGTCAGGTCATGTGCATCACCCACCTGCCCCAGATCGCCGCCTTCGCCACGCACCACATGGTGGTCGAGAAGGACGTGGTGGAGGGGCGCACGGTCAGCGTCCTGCGCCACCTCTCCCCCCTGGAGCGCACCCGCGAGGTGGCCCGGATGCTCGGCGGCGAGACGATCACCCAGACGACCCTGGAGCACGCCGCCGAGATGATCGCCCGCGCCCTCTGAGTTGACACCGCGGCCCGAACCTTGTTGTGTGAGGCACCGCGCGCGCTGGTTGGAGGCGCGCGGCGCCTCGTCCTGACCGGAGCGGAGCCATGACCGTCCGAAAACCCATCGAGGGCCTCCTGGAGCGCCCCAGGCAGCCACGCTGGATCTGGCTGCTGGCAGCGCCCGCCCTCGCGGTGCTCGCCTTCATCGTCCACATCGTCATCGCGGGGCAGGATCTCCCCACGCCGGCCCACGCGGTGGCTCCGGTGGAGGCCTCGACCACCGCGGCGCCTGCGCTGGCCGCGGCCTCGACCCCCGAAGCTGCGCCCGCCGCTCCTGCCGAGAGCGCCTCCGCCGCCTCACCGCCCCCCCAGCCGACGCCGCCCGCCGAAGACGAAGAGGAGGAGGGCGCCGCCGCCGAGGACCCCGCGCTGCGCGGCCCCGCGCTGGCCGGTCAGGCGGGGCGCCGGGCGGGCCAGGTCCAGAAGGGGGAGTCCCTCTTCACCGCCCTCACCCAGCTCAAGCTCAGCGCCGGCGAGGTCCAGCCCGCCATCAACGCGCTGAGCGAGGTCTTTGACTTCCGCAAGGCGCGCCCCGGCGATCGCTGGGAGGTGGCCTTCGACGAGGCGCACCGCGTGACGGAGCTGCGCTATCAGCCCTCGGCGGAGGTCCGCTATGTGGCGCGCTTTGACAAGGCGAAGGGCAAATACGCCGCCTCGCGCCAGGACGTGCCGCTGGATATCCGGGTCGTCGGCCTGGGGGGCACCGTGCGCTCGTCGCTCTACAAGGCCCTCGCGGATCTCGGGGAGAAGAACCGCCTGATCAGCGGCTTCATCGACCGCTTCGCCTGGGACATCGACTTCGCCAGCGAGACCAAGCCCGGCGACACCTTCCGCGTCCTGGTCGAGAAGATCTACCTGGAGGGCAGGTTCCTGCGCTACGGCCACATCCTCGCCGCGGAGTACACGCGCCAGGGCAAGCCCCTGCGCGTGTACCAGTTCACCGACGAGGACGGGCAGCGCTCCTGGCACGACAGCGCGGGCGTCTCGGTCAAGCGCATGTTCCTCCGTAATCCAGTCAAATTTGCTCGTGTTACCAGCGGATTTGGTAAGAGATTTCACCCGATCCTCAAGACCCACAAGATGCACAACGGCGTGGACTACGCCGCACCCTCCGGCACCCCCATCCAGAGCATCGCCGCAGGCACCATCACCTTCATGGGCCCCAAGGGCCCCAACGGCAACCTCGTCACGGTTCAGCACACCGGCGGCATCACCGCCTACTACGCCCACCTCAGCCGCTTCCCGGACGCCAAAGTGGGTCAGAAGATCAACCAGGGCGACGTCGTGGGGTATGTGGGCTCGACGGGGCGCTCCACCGGACCTCACCTCCACCTGGGGATCAAGTCGGGCGGCGCCTTCGTGGACCCGCTCTCCATCCACTCGACCCGGGGGCCTGCCCTCAGCGGGCCGCGCCTGAGCCGCTTCAAGGGGCAGGCGAAGGAGCTGGACGCCAAGCTGGATCGCATCGCGATCCAGCCCCCCAGCGAGGGCCCCGACGAGCCCGCACCCCAGGGCGGCGATGAGGCCGCTGTCGAGGAGGGAGAGGTGGACTCGCCCTGAGGTCGCTGCGTCCAGCCCTCAGCGGCACCTGAGCAGAGGTGACGGACGTGGAGGAGACCCCGACCCCTTCGGCGCTGCTGCGCCCCTGGATGTGGAAGACCGCCGCCATCCTGGCGGCGGTCTGCATCTTCGGGCTCATCGCGGCCTATATGGTGCTCGCCAGCCGCACCGTCCACACCTCCTACACCGTCGCCGGAGCAGGCGAGGTCCACGCCCAGCACCCGACGGCGCTCCGGGTGGGCGTGTACGACATCTTCCAGGGCCGCTTCGTGCCCGGCGCTCGCGTCGCCGTCGCGCTGGGCGACGGGCCGACGCTCTACGAGGGCGCGACCTCGCCTGCTGGCTTCGCAGACGTCAACGTGCAGCTCCCGGCGGCGGCGCCGCAGGCCGACGCCCGCTGGCGGATCACCCTCCAGGCCCCGGGTCAGGACGCCAACACCGTCGAGACCCCGGTGCGCCTCCAGGCTCCCCCCGCCGCGCAGCCCCTCGCGGCCCTCTTCGAGGGCGCCGCCCTGGAGGTCCAGCAGGAGGGCGCCCCCGCCCGCGCCCCCGACCCCCGCGAGGGCACCGGCCCCCTGCGCCTGGAGCTGATCCCCGAGGGCGGTGAGGCGGTGGACGGCCTGCGCTCCACGATCTTCGTGCTGGCGGTGGATCGGGAGACCGGCGCGCCCCGGGAGGCGGAGGTCAAGCTGGAGCTGCTCAAGGGGATGGTGGACGGGGACCCGCCTGCCGTCGTCAAGACGGGCCGCTCCGGCCTCGGCGCCTTCTCGGTGGTGCCCGTCGGCTCGCAGAAGTGGCGCATGGAGGTCACCACCCAGGACCCCGACGGCGCCGCCCGCACCAGCGAGCGGGAGCAGGTCGTCGCCAGCGCCTCCCGCCAGTTCCGGGCGACCCCCCAGCGCCCCATCTGGGAGGCCGGCCAGCCCCTCCCGGTGGCGGTCCGCTCCCTGCACCGCGAGGGCGCCATCTTCGGGGATCTCTACGCGGACGGACGCTGGGCCTTCACCGAGGCGACGGGGCTCGGCCCCCAGGGCGGCGGCTTCGAGCTGCCCGAGGTGCCGGGGCTCCGCCCCGCGACGGGGCTCCGCGTGATCCGCCTCCAGACCTACGGCAGCGCCCTGGCCCCAGGCGAGGCGGTGGACGGGCGGTGGATCGCCCTGCCGGCGCGTGGGCAGGCGCCGCGTGAGGCCCTCCGCCAGCTCCTGGAGGCCGCCGCGCAGGCCGGCGTCCGCCCCGAGCTGGCCCGCGCCCTCCAGGCCGCCCCCTGGTGGGAGGAGGCCACCGAGCGCGAGGTCGAGACGCTCCTCGCCTTCTGGCTCTCCCTCCTGCAACCCGAGGTCTACGCCCCCCACCTCCTCCTCGACACCCAGGGCGGCGACCGCGACAAGCTCGCCGCCGAGAAGGACAGCTGGCGCGGCCCCCTCACCTGGCTCCTGGGCGCCGCAGGCGCCCTCATCCTCCTCATCGTCCTCTACCTGGTCCTGACCAACATGGCCCGGGTGCGCGCCGCCTCCCAGGCGATGCTCGCGGAGCTGGAGCCCGACGAGGACGGCGCCCTCCCCGCGGTCGGCGGGCTCGCCCGCTGGGAGTCCCTCCTCCAGCTCCTCATCATCGTCGGCACGCTGGCCCTCTTCTTCATCGCCATGGTGGTGCTCCTGCGGCACATCTGAGCGCCGCCGAGTTGACAGCGATCCCACCGTGCTCTATCCCCAGGAGTGCCCGCGCCGGGGAGGTCCGGCCACCTCCCCCTCGCCTTGTCCACCGCAGAGGTCCCATGCCTGCACCGCGCCTCGCCTTGTTGCTCTCCGCTGCGCTCGTCGCGCTCGTCGCCTCGGCCTGCTCTCAGGTCACCCAGACCCCCGATGAGTGCACCCAGGAGCAGTTCTACGACGAGTCCACCGAGTTCTGCCTGGCCTGCCCCGCCCTCAAGCTCCCCGCCGGGTGCCCCGCCACCTGCGGCTTCGTCCTCAACACCGACAGCCGCGGCTGTCAGGTCGCGGAGTGCTCCTGCGACGCCTGCCCCGACGGCGCCTACTTCGACGCCGACCGCGTCGCCTGCGTGGACTGCCCCCTCGTCGAGCCGCCCGCCTGCCAGGAGGGCTGCCCCCAGATCGGCACCGCCGTGGACGCCCTCGGCTGCCTCCAGCCCGCCTGCTCCTGCGAGGACAACGCCTGCCCCCCCGTCGCCCCACCCGAGTGCGGCGACGAAGGCTGCTGCACCCTCACCGCAGACACCGACGCCAACGGCTGCTCCTTCCCCTCCTGCTCCTGCCCCGAGACGCCCCCCGAGGGCTTCTACTTCGACAACGACGGCCTCTGCCGCGCCTGCCCCGATGAGGGCGCACCGGAGGCCTGCGACGCCCCCTGAGCCCCCATGGCGCGCCGCGGACGACTCAGCGTCAACCCACTCCCTGCTGCCCTCCAGGCGCCCCTCTGGCTGGACGCTGTGGCCTTCCACGCCCGCCTGGAGGACGCCTTCGACGCCGTCGTGGACCTCACCCTCACCGACAACCGACGCTCCCTCATCCACATCCAGCGCGCCGAGAGCGGACGCTTCGCCGTCCGCCTCCACCACATGTTCGCCGTCGAAGAGGAGCCCATCCTCTACGCCCTGGCCGACCTCGGCCTCCAACCCTCCGAGGCCCGCGTCGCCGCCGCCCGCGCCCGCCTCCGCGCCTTCGCGGAGGACAACGAGGGCCGCATCCGCCGCAAGACCCCCGCCCGCCGCGTCCGCCTCCGCCCCCACGGCCTCACCTACGACCTCCGCCGCATCCTCGCCGCCACCGTCCGCGACCACTTCGAGCCCCGCCAGGTCGAGGGCGTCGAGATCACCTGGGGGCGCTGGGGACGCCTCGACACCCCCACCCGGGAGATCCGCCTCGGCAGCTACGACCCCAGGCGCCGCCTCATCCGCATCCACCCCCTCCTCGACCGACCCCAGATCCCCGAGTGGATCGTCGCCTTCATCGTCTACCACGAGCTGCTCCACCACCTCATCCCCACCCGCCGCGAGGGCGGACGCCTCATCCACCACGGCCCCGACTTCCGCCAACGCGAGGCCCTCCACCCCCGCTTCGAGGACTACCGCGCCTGGGCCGAGCTGGAGCTGGGCGCCCTCCTGAGCCGCGTCGCCCGCGGCGAGGAGGGCTAGCCTCCCCGGTGGAGACGTGCATCTGCTGTGAATTTATATATAAAATATATAAAAATATTTAGCATTTATCTGGTTTGCGGCGCTGGAATGGACGCGCGGGTGACGCCCGTTCTCCTGGCCGTGACACGGGCTTGGCAGCCCTTCGCCCCGGAGCCCTCGTGAAGCGATCTGCCCTCCTCTCCCTCCTCCTCCTCCTCGCCCTCGCCGCCTGCAAGAGCGACACGCCCCCCCCGCAGCCCGAGGCCCAACCCCCCGTCTCCGCGGCCTCTCCACCCACCTCCGCGCCCGCCGCCGACCACGCCGAGCCCGCACCAGGCTCCCTCGCCGTCGAGCCCATCGGCCCGCCCGCACCCACCGTCCTCTTCCTCGCCGGGCTCAAGGGCTTCACCGAGCCCTGCGGCTGCACCCTCGACGTCCTCGTCGGCGGCCTGGATCGGATCACCGGCTACGCCGAGGCCTACCGCGCCAAGGTCCCCGGCGCTGTCATGCTCGACGCCGGCAACACCCTCTTCGATGAGCCCCAGCTCCCCGGCCACCGCGTCGCCCAGGAGCAGGCCAAGGCCGACGTCATCGTCGAAGGCCTCAAGACCCTCGGCGTCGCCTCCACCACCCCCGGCCCCAACGACCTCGCCATGGGCCGCATCTTCTACCTCGACAAGCTCCGCGCCGCTGGTGTCGAGGTCCTCGCCGCCAACGTCCGCGAGACCCCCGGCGACCTCCCCCTCGGCCCCGGCCGCATGCTCCACACCGTCGGCGGCCTCAAGCTCGGCGTCGTCGGCGTCGTCGAGCCCGACCTCTTCACCGGCGTCGAGGGCCTCACCTTCTCCGACCCCGTCGAGGCCGTCAAACGCGAGGTCGCCGCCCTCAAGAAAGAAGGCGCCACCACCTTCCTCGTCGTCGATCACGGCCGCCTCGCCCACGCCAAGTCCATCCTCGAAGCCGTCCCCGAGGTCCACTTCGTCATCGTCGGCCACGAGCCCCGCGAGACCGACGCCGTCGATCAGGTCCAGCACGGCTGGACCCTCGAAGCCTACGACCAGGGACGCTACCTCGGCGTCCTCCAGCTCTACCCCCAGGACCAGCCCAAACCCACCTCCTTCGCCAACGCACGCCAGGGCTCCCAGGCCGACGTCGAGCGCGTCGACCGACGCATCGAGCAGCTCGACGCCCAGATCAGCCGCCTCCCACCCGCCACCCCCGGCAACGAGCCCGAGATCCTCCTCACCCTCCGCCAGCAGCTCAACGACCTCAAGGCCGAGCGCGAGCGCCTCAAGAACGCCGCCGTCGCCCTCCCCACCTCCGGCGCCGCCTTCGTCTACCGCCCCGTCGCCATGGAGCCCGGCTACCCCGTCAACGACCACATGGCCGCCGCCCGCGACGCCTTCAACAAGAAGCTGGAGGAGCTCAACACCCGCGAGCTGGAGCCCATCCCCCCCGTCCCCCCAGGCGAAGCCGAATACGTCGGCGTCGATCAGTGCGCCACGTGCCACGTCCAGGCCTTCGACTTCTGGAAGAAGACCCCCCACGCCCGCGCCGTCAACACCCTCGTCACCCGCAACAAGCTCTTCGACGGCAACTGCATCGGCTGCCACGTCACCGGCTACCGCAAGCCCGGCGGCTCCGTCCTCGGCAAGCTCGAGTACACCGCCAACGTCAACGGCACCGCCTTCACCAAGAAGCTCCAGGACGTCGGCTGCGAGGTCTGCCACGGCCCCGGCTCCCTCCACATCAAAAACCCCCTCGGCCCCGACGGCAAGCCCCACAACATCCAGCGCGAGGCCAAGGCGGAACTCTGCGTCAGCTGCCACAACGCCGAGCACTCCACCCGCTTCAACTACGACAGCTACATCCAGATCATCACCGGCCCCGGCCACGCCCGGAAGAACCCCTGAGCCCCAACCCCCGCGGAGCCCCATGACCCAGCCCGTCGTCAACTTCAGCGCAGGCCCCTCCCTCCTCCCCGCCGCCATCATGCCCCACATCCAGGCCGACCTGGTCAACTTCAAGGGCTCCGGCATGGGCGTCGCGGAGATCTCCCATCGCTCCCCCCTCTGGGAGAGCCGCCTGGCCGAGATCTTCGGCCTCCTCCGCACCGCCCTCCGCGTCCCCGACTCCCACGAGGTCCTCCTCATCCAGGGCGGCGCCACCCTCCAGTTCTCCATGGTCCCCCTCAACCTCGCCTCACCCGGCGCCCGCGTCGACTACCTCGTCACCGGGCGCTGGGCCGAGAACGCCGCCAAGGAGGCCGCGCGCGTCGGCCGCGACCCCCACGTCGCCGCCCGCGCCTTCGACGCCATCCCCCGCGACCTCGACCTCTCCCCCGACGCCGCCTATGTGCATTACACCTCAAATAACACCGTCATTGGCACGGAGTTCTTTCACATCCCCGAGGTCGGCGCCACGCCGCTGGTCTGCGACGCCTCCTCCGACATCCTCTCGCGCCCCTTCGACATCGGCGCCCACGCCCTGGTCTACGCGGGCGCCCAGAAGAACCTCGGCCCGGCGGGGCTCTGCGTCGTGATCGTCCGCCGCGACCTCCTCGACGGCGCCGCCGATCCGGTCCCCACGCTGCTCCGCTACGGCGTCTACGCCAAGAACGACTCGATGTACAACACCCCCCCGGTGCTCGCCATCCACATGCTCGGACACGTCCTCTCCTGGGTCCTTGAGCAGGGCGGCGCCGAGGAGATGGAGCGACGCGCCATCGCCCGCTCCTCCCTCCTCTACAGCGCCATCGACGCCCTCCCCCACTTCCAGGGCAACGTCGCCACCCCCGACCGCAGCCGCATGAACGTCACCTTCCGCCTCACCGACGAGGCCCTCGAAGAGCGCTTCATCCACGAGGCCGAGGCCGCTGGCTTCTGCTTCATCCGCGGCCACCGCAGCACCGGCGGCGTCCGCGTCTCCCTCTACAACGCCATGCCCCTCCACGACGTCCAGCGCTTCGTCCACTTCATGGAGGACTTCAGCGCCAGGGCCTGAAAAACGGGGTCCAGGGGTGGCGGTAAGCCAACAGGCCCCCCGAGCCCCAACCC
>CAUJGC010000347.1 GCA_963169075.1 Myxococcota bacterium | reverse complement strand
TTATTTTTTTTGGTGTTGCCCTACCCCCCCGCCGGCCAGGGGTCAGCGACCCCTGGACCCCAGCGCCTCCACCTCGCGCCGCAGCCGGGCCTCGGCCTGGGGGTCGGGGCGCTCCTCCCAGGGGCCCTCGAAGGGGTTGACGAAGAGGCGCCAGGCCAGCGGCGGTTCGGGGACAGGGTAGAGGTTCCAGATCTGGATATCCACGCCCTCGCGCCGCGTATCAATCATATAATACAGGCCATATTGTCGATAGGGATGACGCGCCGCAGCCGCCACCAGCTGCGCGCGCGGGGTCTGCTGCACCGGGCCGATGACCACCCAGCCGTCCGCTGGGTGGAGGTGGGGCGGCGGCGCCGGGTGGTCCGGGCGCAGCGTCGGCGCCGGAGTGCGGTCCAGCGTCGCCAGGACCTCGATCCGGTGGGAGAAGGCGCGGTGGATGAGGACGCCGGTGCGGGGCGTCGTCCAGCGGTGGACCTGCTCCGCGAAGGCGACGCGGAGGAGATCGCTCTGGTAGCCCGCGTGGCGGAAGGTGCCCGCGACGCGGCGCCCCTCGGGAACCAGCGGGAGGGTGTGGCGGAGGTAGGCCGCCAGCGGCAGCGCCAGGATCAGCGCCGTCACCCCCCACCCCAGGAGGCGCGCCGGGAGGGGACGCAGCGGCGGCAGCGCCGCCCGGAGCCAGGACGCGATCCCCAGGAGCGTCGTCGCCGCCGCGATGGCGAAGAAGGGGTTGAGGGGCCACATCCAGTAGATGTGGATGACCGCCGTCGCCCGGAAGATCACCGTGTGCAGCACCCCCGCCGCCAGAAAAGCCAGCGGGATCAGGTCCCGCGCCTGGAGGCGGCGCTGGGCGTGGCGCAGCAGCGTCCCCACCCCCCAGAGCCCCGCGCACCCCAGGAGCGCCGGCGAGAACATCGGCACGAGCGCGAAGGTCGCGATGGTCCCCCAGACCCCCGGCGGCGCCTCGTGGCGGCTGGAGAAGGCGCGCTGAAGCTCCGCGAAGGAGCCCGCCGCGTTGAAGATCAAGCCGAAGGTCGCCGCGGCGTGGAGCAGCACAAAGGCGCAGAAGCCCGCCAGCGCCAGGTGCAGCGTGTTGAAGCCCCACCGGAGCGGGCGGCTGGCCACCTGGGGGTCGAAGCTGGCGTAGAGGCCGTGGAGCGCGATGCAGAGCATGATGTAGCAGGCCGGCCAGTCCCAGAGCATCGCGTACGCCGCCCCGCCCAGCAGCAGCGCCGCGGGCCCGCGCCGCGCCGCCCCCGCTGGCGCCTCCAGGAAGCGCAGGTAGCCCTCCAGCGCCAGCAGCGCCCCGAGGATCAGCCCCGTCGAGTGGTTCGCCATGTTGGCGAAGGCGTGGTTGATGGGCAGCAGCACATAGATGAAGCCCGCGAGCAGCCCGTGCGCCGGGCTCCAGCGCCGCCAGACCACCGCCAGCAGCGCCGCCAGCGCCAGCACCCCAAGGAGCGCGGGCACCAGCCGCACCGCCCAGTAGCTGTCCCCAAGCAGCGCCACCGACGCCGTCGTGTGCAGGTGGAGCCCCAGCGGCGCGTGGGTGTAGAGGTCCGCCGACGTCGGCGCCTGCTCCCCCACGAGGTACTGCACCGGGAAAAGCTCCCCCCAGCGCAGCGTGTTCCGCGCCGCCACCTGATAGGCCGCTGTGTTGTAGCCGTTGTGGCCCCACTGCCAGAGGTTGTCGATCCCCCAGAGCCCCCACCCCAGCTGAACCAGGAGGAGGAGCGCCGCCCCGACCCGCGCCAGGACCTGACCGGGCCGCCCAAGGCGAGGCGCCTCAGCCGCGACCACCGCCGCCTCCCTTCAGGCCCCGGGTCAGCGTCGCCCGCTTGATCCCCAGGAGCCGCGACGCCGCGTTGGCGTCCTGGTTGGAACGTCGCATGGCCTCCGCGTAGACCTCCCCCTCCAGCTCCCGCAGGAGCGCCCGGAGATCCGGCGCGTCGCAGAGGCGCGCGTCGGGGTCCGGCGCGCCGGGCGCCTCGGGCTGCGGCGCCAGGTGCTCGCGCTGGAGGGTCGGCCCGTCGCAGCGGAGCACCCCCTGCTCCAGCGCGAACATCAGCTCCGGGACGCCGCCCGACCACCGCCGCGCCTTGAGGTGCGCCCGCGCCGCGTCCGACACCCCCGTGATGACCCGCTCGTGCTTCATCGCCAGCTGGAGGAGCCCGTAGTCGGTCAGGAGGCGCAGCCAGGCCGGGCGATGCTCCAGCGCCCGGAGCCGCACCACCCGGTGCGCCAGGAGCCCCCGGGCCAGCTCCCCCAGGCTCCCCCCCAGGCTCGCCAGCGCCTCCTCCACAGCCACCCCGGCGCGGGTCCGCACCCCAAGCACCACCCGCGTCACCGGGCGCACCTCCCCCGCCGTCGAGATCAGCCGCGTCAGCAGCTCATCCCCCAGCTCCGCCGCGCCATCCACATAGAGGACGCCGCCAGCGGCAGCCCGCAGGTGCCCCGCCTCTTCCTCGTCACCAAAGAGCTCGATCTCCCGCACCGAGGGCGGGATCTGCGCGGTCGGGAAGCGGATGAAGGCGCCGCCCGCCTCCTCCTCCAGCACCGCCAGGTGGTGGAGGCGCCGCGCCACGAAGCGCCGCCCGATCCCCGGCGGCCCCAGCAGGATCACCGGCGCGTCGTCCTGGACCAGCTGCTCCAGCGCCTCCTCCACCTCCTCCTCCAGCAGCCCCTCCTCCGCCGCAGGCCACGCCTGCGCCAGCTCCCGGCGCAGGTAGTCCAGCTCGGGCGGCGCCTCAAGCGGCTCCGGCGTAGCCGCCACCGCCACCGCCACCGCCGCCGCCGCCGCCTCACCACCTGGCGGCCTGGACGCCGCGACCTCCACAAACGGCTTCGACGCGGGCTCCTCGCCGGGCGGCTTCGACGCGGGCGCCGCAGGCCGCGACGCCTTCCGCCCCAGCACCCCCTCCTCCCGCAGCAGCGACTCCAACACCAGCTGCCGCGCCGAGGGCCAGAGCCCCTCAAAGCGGCGCCGGAGCGCCTGCATCGCCTCGTACTCCAGGTCGCGGCGCGGCGGGCCGTAGTCGATGAGCCAGACGTAGAAGGCCTCCGCGCGCACCTCCGGCGGCGCGTCCACCTCCAGCCCCTCCGCCTCGTCCAGCAGGCTGAAGGCCGTCCCCACCCGCAGGTGATCCACCACCGACCTCACCACCTCCTCCGCGCCGATGATCTCCCCCGAGTGCTCCTCGCGCCCCGTGGGGCGCTCCAGCGGCAGCGGCAGCGCCATCGACTCGTCCCGCAGGAGCCCCACCCCGGCCCGCACCTCCTCGGTGGCGCGGGACACCGAGAGGACCAGCGGCGCAGCCTCCGGGTCCTCCTCGTCACCTGCCAGCTCACGCGTGCTCGCCATGACCATCGCCAGGCGACCCCGCACCACCACCAGCTCCGGCGCGTAGAGCCCAAGCGCCGCGACATCCCGCGTCAGAAACCCGCAGAGGGCGGCGCTCGTCTCATAAGGGCTCAGCGGCGACGACGCCGCCCGGCGACGCCCCTCCAGCGAGGGCAGGGCCGCCACCGCCATGTCCCCGAGCCAGAGCGCCAGCACCAGCCCCGCCGCGTGCACCACGAAGCCGCTGGAGAGGAACGCCGCGCTGTCCTGCACCGCGAAGAGCAGCGCCGACACCAGCGCCAGGCTGGAGAGCAGGAGCCCGAGCTGCGACACCAGCTGCGCCGCCCCGCTCTCCCGACGCAGCGCCCCCGCCCGACGCATCCACAGCGCCAGATCCAGCAGATGATAGACCGCCATCAGGCCGCACCCCGTCCGCAGCAGCCCGATCACGTCCAGCTCCTTCCCCACCGCCACCGGACCGCCCCAGAGCGCCGGCGCCAGCTCCAGCGTCAGCATCAACCCAAGAAACGCCACCACCGTCCCCGGCAGGAAGAGCGCCAGCGTCAACATCGGGTGGCGCGGACCCCCGAAGAGACGACGGTGCAGCTCCAGCGACCCCGGACGGTAGAGCGCCAACGCCAGGAGCCCCGGCCCCAGCAGCACCGGATCACGCAGCGAGAGCGCCGGGTCCCACAGGAGCAGCAGCGCCCACGGCGCCGCCACCGTCGCCCAGCCCAGCGCCGCCCACGCCCCCTGCGACGACGCCCCCTCCGGCGAGCGACGCGAGCGCCACGCCAGCGCACCCACCACCACCGCCGCCAGCGTCAACAAGAGCAGCGGCCCCGCCGGGAAGCGCGGCGGCAGCACGGGCAGCTCCGCCAGGTAGGTGTGCTGCGACCGCTCAAAGTAGAACGTCACCCGCTCCCCAGGGCGGTTCGCCAGGATCGACAGGATCGTCGCCCGATCGATCTCCCCCCGCACCTCGTGCTCGTCGTAACCCACCACCCGATCCCCCGGCTCGACGCTGCTGGGGAACCCCGACTCCTGCACCTCCTGATAGCTGAGCGACTCCCCGTAGCGGTACCCGTAACGCTCCAGCGTCATCGGCACCGTCACCGCCGCTTCCCCCGGCGTCAGCGAGCGCAGCACGTCCCCGATCTCCGCCAGCGACGACACCGGGCGACCCGCCATCACCACCACCCGATCCCCCACCTCCACCGTCTCCCGGCGGCTCCCCTGCGCCCAGGGCTCCTCACCCACCCCCGTGATGTAACCCTCCGCACCCACCTCCACCCCGAGGCTCCCCCCCGTCAGGCTCCGCACCCCGAAGAGCGCCAACCCAAGCAGCGCCACCACCGCCGCGATGTCCAGACCACCCAGCCGCCTCAACGATCCGCGCTCCTCGCTCGCCCCCGTCCTGCCCCACGCGCCGACCCGCGCCGACGTATCTTCACTAACACCAAGCCCGCCCCAGGTCCACTGGCCCTACCGCCCACGACGACGCATCCGCCTTGCCTTTTCCACGGACCTCCATCTACTATCCTCCCCACCTTGCACCGCGTGAACCCCTTCGCGGACGGACGGCCTATGATCGGAGAGCGCCTGGGGCGCTACATAATAGAAGAAGAGGTCGGCCAGGGCGGGATGAGCGTCGTCTACAAGGCGCGCGACACCGTCCTGAACCGCACCGTCGCGGTCAAGGTCCTCCACCCCCACCTCTCCAACCGCGAAGAGTCCCGGCGCCGCTTCCAGCGCGAAGCCCAGGCCGTCGCGCGCCTCTCCCACCCCAACATCACCCAGGTCTTCGACTTCTCCGACGAGGCCGCCGAGCGCTCCTACATCGTCATGGAGTTCATCGACGGCGGCACCCTCCGACGCGCCCTCGACGAACACCCCCCCAAGCACCCCGAGATCGCCGCCCTCCTCACCGTCAAGCTCTGCGAGGCCCTCCAACACGCCCACGCCCAGGGCATCATCCACCGCGACATCAAGCCCGAGAACGTCATGCTCTGCCAGGGCGGCGCCCTCAAGATCACCGACTTCGGCATCGCCCAGGTCGCTGACGCCCAGGGCATGACCGTCACAGGCGCCCTCGTCGGCTCGCCAGCCCACATGAGCCCCGAGATGATCGAGGGACACGACCTCGACGCACGCGCCGACCTCTTCTCCCTCGGCACCGTCCTCTACTTCGCCGCCACCGGCGCCCTCCCCTTCCAGGGACGCAACGCACCCATGGTCCTCAAGGCCATCGCCGAGGGCACCTACCTCGACGCCGAGGTCGCCAACCCACGCGTCGGGCGCAAGCTCGCCCGCATCATCGACACCTGCCTCGCCCTCCAACCCCAGGACCGCTACCCCTCCGCCCTCGACCTCCGCGACGACCTCCTCGCCTGGCTCGCAGAGGTCGGCCTCGACAACCCCGACGCCGAGCTGCGCGCCTACTTCCACGACCCCGACGCCTACGAGGACGCCCTCCACCCACGACTCCTCGACGCCCTCGAACGCCAGGGCGCACGCGCCCTCGACGAGCGACGCATCGGCGCAGCCACCGAGTACTTCACCCGCGCCCTCGCCCTCGAACCCGAACACCCCCGCATCCTCAAGCTCATCCGCCGCATCGACCAGCGACGCAAGCTCTTCGTCTACCTCGCCGTCGTCGCCGCCGTCCTCCTCACCGCCAGCGCCATCCTCGCCGTGGCCTCCCTCACCGGGGATGGCGGCGCCGATCCCCTCACCCACCCCCCCGACCCCAACCCCGCAGCCGCCATCCGCGAGGCCTCCATCACCCTCCACGCCTCCATCAACCGCGGCGGCGAAGAGGTCGAAGCCGCCCTCAAGACCCGCGCCGAGGACGCCCAGGCCCACGCCCAGCGCCGCGGCGCCGACACCCTCACCGCCGCCCGGCGCCTCGCGGAGACCCCCG
>CAUJGC010000346.1 GCA_963169075.1 Myxococcota bacterium | reverse complement strand
CTGGGGGGGAGGTCAGACCGGTGGCGAGAGCAGCGAGGTCGGTGCACCCCCGTCACGGGGGGTGCCGGGGGCGTTCGTATTGCCGAGCAGGCCAGACGGAACGCCCCCGGGGGGGTCACTGCGGGTCGCACTCGGCGTCCGCGACGGTGTCGGAGGCCTTGGCGGTGCGGCAGACGCGGCAGTCCACGGGGGCGTCCTGTCCGAGGTGGCACACGTCGGTGGGCTCGTCGGGGTCCTCCTGGTCGGCGTTGAGGACGAGGTCGGCGGGGTCGCAGGTGCGTCGTCCGTCGGGGAGGGTGGTGAGGCTGTCGATGTTGTAGGAGATGAGGCAGCCGAAGCAGACATCGAGGGGGTAGGTGAACTCGGTGGACTCGATCTCGGTGCCGGAGGCGGTGGTGCCGAAGAACTTGAGGCGGACGAGCATGGCGACCTGGAGGCCGCGCTGGTTGATCTGGTTGACGAGGAGGTCGGCCAGCTCGGGGCTGACCAGCTCCAGGCTGGGGGCGTAGGTGGCGCCGGGGGCGATGGAGCCGCTGACGGGGATGGTGAGCTCGGAGGGGAAGGCGAGGGGGAGTCCTTCGGGGAGTTCGAACTCGACGGTGGCCTCGCGGAGGAGGACGGTGTTGCCCTCGACGAGGACATCTCCGAGGCCGTTGCCCTGGGCGCCGCCGCCGCCGACGGCCGCAGGCTTGATGCGGACGTCCTCGGAGTTGCCGAGCTGGTTCTGGATGATGGGGTACATGAGGTACTGCTTGCCGAGGGAGACGTCGAGGACGCCGCGGCTGACGAAGGTGTTGGTGTTGGCGTTGGGGGCGCAGGTCGGGGCAGGCGCGAGCGAGCTGTTGCCGACGATGAGCATCGAGGAGTCTTCGACCGCGCATCCGCCAGCGGTGAGGAGCGCCGCAGCGGCGCTGAGGGTGAGGATGGTGGTACGCGTGAGGGCCGGGGTGTTCATAGAGCCTCCAAAGAAACGGCGTCGCGAGGAGGGGGTGGAGGGGCTATCGTGCTGGGTTCGATGTTTCATCGGACACTACCCTCATCAACAAGACTAGGCGCGCCAGTCGGCGCGCGCAAGATCGCAGAGCAGGGTTTGAAGCTGCTCGGTGGCTACGGGATGCGTGACGATCCGCCCGGGTGCGAGGGGCAGGATCAGGGTGACGTGGTGTCCCTGGGCCTTCTTGTCCCCGGCCATGAGGGCTGCGAAGCGCTCGGGGTCGCGGAGGAAGGCGGAGGGGTCCGTCGGGAGCCCGCAGCGCGCGCAGAGGTCGCGCAGGCGGCGGGTGAGCGCCTCGGCCTCATCGGATGAGGCGAGGTGGAGGAGGTGGGCCGCGCGTGTGGCCAGGAGGATGCCGAGGGCGACGGCGGCGCCGTGGGCGAGGTCCTGGAGGTGTGCGAGGGCCTCGATAGCGTGGCCGAAGGTGTGGCCGAGGTTGAGGAGGGCGCGGAGTCCGCGGTCGTGCTCGTCGGCGGCGACGACGCGGGCCTTGAGGGCGCAGCAGGCGTGGATGAGGTCGGCGTGGGCGTGGGGGTCGTGGCGTTGGAGCGCCTCGGCGCGTCGCTCCAGGTCGGCGAGGGCGTCCTCACCCTGGAGGAGTGCGTACTTGAGGACCTCCCCGAGGCCGGAGGCCAGCTCGCGGGGGGGGAGGGTGTTGAGGAGGCCCGCGGCGCAGACGACGCCGATGGGCTGATGGAAGGCGCCGACGAGGTTCTTGGCGCCGCCGACGTTGATGGCGGTCTTGCCGCCGACGGAGGCGTCCACCATGGCGAGGAGCGTGGTGGGGAGCTGGAGGCAGCGGATGCCGCGGAGGGCGGTGGCGGCTGCGAAGCCTGCGAGGTCCCCGACGACGCCGCCGCCGAGGGCGATGAGGACGTCGTCGCGTCGGACGTGGTGCTGGATGAGCCAGGCCCAGACCTCGGCGAGGACCTCGGGGGACTTGGCGCCTTCGCCGGGTCCGACGGGGAGGTCGAGGAGGTGCCACCCGGCGCGCCGGAGGCCGCCGAGGACACTCTGGGCGTGCGCTTCGGGGAGTCCGGCGTCGCGGAGGACGAAGAGGCGGGTGGGGGCGGGCTGGAGGGCGCGGAGCCGGAGATCGGCGAGGTCGGCGGCGCGCTCGGCGCCGTCGGGGGAGATCCAGACGGGGTAGGCGCGCTCCTGGAGGGGTACGGTGACGCTCTGGCAGGGGAGGTGGTTGCGGGGGAGGGCGTCGAGGAGGTCGGCGGCGACCTGGTGGGGTGTGCGCCCGTCCACGGGGAGGTGGAGATCGGCCAGGGCGTAGCGGGGCTGGCGTGCCTGGAGGAGTTCCTGGAGGGCCGCCGGGGAGGAGGCGAGGAGCGGCCTGGCGGCGCGCTGGTGCGCGTCGAGGCGTCGCTCAAGCTCATCCTGGGAGGCGTTCAGGTACACGGTGAGGCCTGCGTGGCGGAGGCGCTCGGGGGCGCCGGGTTGGACGTAGGTGCCGCCGCCGAGGGCGACGATGAGGGGTTTTTGGCCCCGTGATGCGATCAATTCAAGCAGCGTCTCAGTCTCAATCATTCGGAAGGCGGGCTCCCCCTGTCGGGCGAGGAGCTGGTGCAGCGGCTCACCCATGCGCTGGGTGATGGCGTCATCGAGGTCGATGAAGGGGAGCCCCAGGACCCTGGCGAGGATCCTTCCGGTGGTGGACTTACCTGCGCCCATCATCCCGGTGAGGAGGAGCCAGGGTCCTGGGGCCGAGGGGGTCAAGGCTTCTTGCTCTCCGCCTCCGGCGCCTGGATGGGGCTCAGGCGTCGGGCCGTCAGGGCCGCCTCGCGGTTGATGATGCGGGGCGTGACGAAGATGAGGAGCTCGGTGCGGCTCTCGGACTCGGAGAAGTCGCGGAAGAAGAACCCGAGGATGGGGATGTCCCCGAAGAAGGGCACCTTGGAGGACGACGTACCGGTGGTCTGGGAGTAGATGCCGCCGATGACCGTGGTGTCGCCGTCGCCGAGGAGGAGCTCGGTGGTGGCCTCCTTGCGGATGATGGTGGGGTCACCGCGGGCGCCGGTGTTCTCGAAGTCGGGCTCGGACTTCGTGATGTTGAGGCGGAGCTGGATGTTGCCATCCTGGGTGACGTGGGGCTGGACCTGGAGCTGGAGGCGGGCTTCAACGAAGACCGTCTGGACGCCCTGGGCGGAGACGACGCTGATGGGGATGCTGGTGCCCTGGCTGATGGTCGCCTGGCGGTTGTCCAGGGTGAGGACCTTGGGCGAGGACACGATCTTGATGTGTCCGTCCTCTTCGAGCGCGGTGAGGCGCAAGGCGAGGTTGGCGGCGCCGCCGACGGAGCCGAGGGTGACACCGAAGCCACCGCCGGCGCCGGTGCCGATGGGCGCCGGGAGGTTGACGGCGAAGTTGGGCGAGCCGGCGAGGCCGGCGAGGGGGGTCTGGTTGTCGGTGGCGGCGCCCGCGACGCCGACGACGCTGGGGAAGGCGAGGCCGGTGGAGTTGCCGTTGGCGGGGGAGAAGAGGAAGTCACCGCCCCACTGGACGCCGATCTCGCGGACGAAGCGGTCGTTGGTCTCGACGATGCGCGCCTCGATGAGGATCTGGGGCGTCTGGGCGTCGAGGCTGAGGACGAGCTGCTGGACCGCGGCGATGTTGCGCGCCACATCCTTCACGATGAGGGTGTTGGTGCGCTGGTCCACCGTGGCGGAGCCGCGGTTGGAGAGGACCTGCTTGGCGAGGGTGGAGACCTCTTCGGCGTTGGCGTAGTTGATGGGGATGAGGACGACCTCCAGGGGGTCGAGCTTGAAGCTGGAGACGACGGCGTCCTGTCGGCGCTTGGCCTCCTCCTCGAAGGACTTGGCGGGTGCGACGCGGATGATCTCGCCGTCCTGCTCGTAGCCCAGCTCCAGGCTCTTGAGGATGGTGACGAAGGCGTCGGCGACGGGGACGTTCTGGAGGCGCATGGTGACGGTGCCCTTGACGTCACCGCCGGAGACGATGTTGACGCCGCCCTCGCGCGCCATGAGGCGGAGGGTGTTGTCGATATCGGAGCCGCGGAGGTCAATGGTCAGGCGCTTGCGCGCCATGCCCTGGGGGCGTCGCTGCCAGGGGGGCGTGTCGTCGGCGTTGAGCGCGCGGCTGGCGGCCGGGACAAAGCGGGGGGGCTCTGCGGTGAAGCCCTGGGGGTGGGGGAGGTTGGCCGGGGCCGGCGCGGGGTTCGCGAGCGCGGTGCTCTCGGCGCCGATGGAGGAGAACTCCCAGTAGAGCTTGTTGCCCTCCTGGCGGACCATCTCGGTGGTGGCGCCGGGGACGAGTGCCTCGACGTGGACGATGCCCTTGTCATCCTGGAAGGAGTTGACAAAGTGGACGGTGCCACCGAAGGCGCGGGTGTCGAGGCTGCGCTCGAGGCTGGTGGGGAGGGAGACGCCGGAGAGGCTGAGGCCGGCCTTGCCCTCCTTCCAGGGGACGGTGGCGAAGTCGCCGGCGCGGTCCATCTCGACGACGATGCGGCTGATGCCGTCGTTCTCCTGGAAGCGGATGGCGCGGATGGTGTTGATGGCCTTGGCGTCGTCCTTCTTGGGGGCTTCGCTGTTGGCGAGCTGGGCGCGCTCATCCTGGAGCTTCTTGAGGTGGGTCTGCTCCTGCTCGATCTCGCGCTTGAGGCTGTCGAGGCGGGCCTGATCCTGCTTGAGCTGGGCGTCGTCGGGGGCGTTGTTGCGGAGGAGCTGGACGCGCTCCAGCTCGCGCTGGTAGGCGGCCTGGGTGTCTGCGAGGCGTCGCTCGGCCTCGACGCGCGCCTTCTCCTGGCGTGCCAGCTCTTCGCGGGTGTCGGCGAGGCGTGCCTCCTCCTCCTTGCGGGAGGACTCGACGGCGGCGAGGCGGCGCTCTTCGGCCTTGCGGCTCTCCGCGAGGGCCTTGAGGCGGTCGTCCTCGATGCGCTGGGAGTTGGCGAGGGCGTCGGCGCGGTCCTTCTCGGCGCGCTGGACGCGGGCGACGAGGTCGCGTTTTTCGGCCTCGACGCGGGCGAGGCGCTCCTCGTTGGCCTTGCGGTTGGCGTCGGAGCTGGCCTTGACGTCGGAGCGTGCGCTGGCGAGGTCGCGCTCCAGGCGCTCGAGGTCGCGGCGTCCCTGCTCGATGGAGGCGCTGAGCTGCTCGGAGTGCTTCCGTGCGGCGTCGCGGTCCTTGGCGAGCTGGTCGGCGCGCTGGCGGGCCTCGTCGCGCTCCTGCTGGAGGCGGGTGAGCTGGGCCTTCTGGTCGGAGAGCTGCTGCTCCAGGGAGGAGGCGCGGCTCAGGGCGTTGTCGCGCTCCTTCTGGATGTTTCCGACGCGCGTCTCCATGCTCGCGACGGTGCGCTCGAGGTCGCGGAGGCGTGCCTCGCGCTCCTGAAGCTCACCGCGGAGGCCCTGGGCCGCGCGGCGCTCGGCGTCGAGGGAGGCGTTGAGCTTCTGCTGCTCGGCGGAGCCGTCGGTGGCGCGGCGGGCCTGACCTTCGAGGTCCTGGACGCGTCGCTCGACCTCGGCCAGGCGGCGCTCCTTCTCCAGGAGGGCGCGGCGGGCCTGATCCAGCTCGCCCTCGCGCTGGTCCAGCTCCTGCTGGACGGCGGTGAGGGCGCCGTCACCCTGGCCTCGTCGCGCGGCGGCCTCGACGAAGATGATGACGTTGTTGCCGTCGGTCTTGACGTCGTAGGCGGCCTTGTTATCAAAGCTGACGATGACGCGGGTGACCTGCTGGACGTCGTCGGCGAAGTCGAGGACGGCGACCTGGTCGATGTGGCCGTTCTTGACGGAGACGGGTGCCCGTCGGACGCCGCTGGTGAGCTTGCTGTTGGAGATATCAACGAAGAGTCGAAGGGGGGAGTTGAGCGTGAAGGCCGAGTAGGTCGGCTCCTGATTGCCCTGGACGGTGATCCAGGTGCCATCATCGCGCTCATCCACCGCCACCGCGGTGATCTGGTTGACATCGTGCCTGGCTGCTCCCGCGCTGCGCGAGCCGGGAGGCTCCGCGACCGCCACCGTGGTCGCTCCGAGGCACAATAAGAGTGTCAGAAGAAAGACCTTCCGTGCCATGGTGAACTCCTGTGAGACTGAGCGCCGCGGGGCGAGGCCTGTGCCTCTGTGTGCCACGCAGCTCAAGGTCGAGGCTCTATTGGGGGGCTGTTCCCTGGCGGTCAGGCCTGCTCCCCATCAAGCTCGTCTAAGGTTCCTGGGGTGAGGTGGGCTCGGGAGAGGCTGCCTCGCCCTCGGGTTGTTCCTGAATCTTCTCGAGCACGGAGGCCCCTTCTGCCTCTTTCAGCTCGTCCTCCGAGCGGATCTCGGTGTCGCTGAGCCGGATGACGAGGGTGACCGGCTCGGTGGTCGGTCGCTCCTCGCCGCCCTGCTGTGTTCCTTCGAGGTCGTTGGCTGCGCCGCTGTCCCCCTCGGGGTTGATGGTGATCTCGACCTCGTTGGCGCGGATGTCGGTGATGCGTCCGCCGGAGCGTCCGATGCGATCATCCTCTTTGGCGAAGTGTCCAAAGCCGGTGGGGTCCACAAACATCGCGGTGGGGATGGCGGTGCCTGTGATGATGGCGACCAGCTTGAGCTGGCCGACGTCGTAGCTCTCCAGGGGCTCTTTGACCCGCACCTCATCCTTGGCCTTGAGCTCGGGCTCGGGGGGGATGAAGGTGAAGGGGTCGCGCCGGTTGCTGCGCGCGGGTCGCTCGTAGCCGTCGCTGGGGGCGGCCTCGGCGCCTTCGGCGCCGTTGGTGGCCGGGGGTGTCTCGGCGGCGGAGGTGGGCGGTGCGACCGGGGGCGCCGTGGGGGGCGCGACCGCGACAGGGTCATCGCAGCCGCTCACGAGGGCCAGCGCAACGCTCAGCGCCAGCGGCGCGCTCCAGCGCCAGTAGGTTGTCCTCAGGTGACCAGACATCGTCTGCTGCTCCTCGATAGCGTCTGCGCTCAGCGGATGGCTCCGGTGCCTTTGTAGAGGCCCTCGATCGCCTTGATGTTCTTCTTGCCCTGGGTCTCACCGGGATCATCGGGGGCCGCTCCAGCGGTGCCTCCGGTGCGGAAGGTGATGGCCTGGCAGGAGATCTTGAGCTCACCCGTCCCGTAGTTTGCGCCGGAAACCCGGTCCATGGAAATATTTTTGATGTTGACCACGCGCTCCATCTTCCCGATGTTGAAGAAGAAGTCCGCGACCTGGTCGTAGGTGCCCTGCAGCTCCATGGCGACGGGGATCTCGACGTAGAGCTGCTGGGGCTTCTCCTTGCCGGGCTCGAAGCGCTTGATCTTGAGGCCGACGATCTTGGCCTGGCCGTAGATCTGCTGGAGGAGCTTGGGGATCTCGGCTTTTTCGGGGAGCGCCTTCTCGATGCGGCTGGTCTGCTCGCGGAGCTGCTCGACCTCGACGGTGAGCTCCTCCTGGTTGGCGACCTTACGCCGGACCTCGGTCTCCTGGCTGAGGAGCTGGGTCTTCTGGTTGGCGGCCACCTGCTGTTGATCTTCGAGATCGGCGTATAAGAGGAAGTAGAAGGCGACCCCGATCGTGATCATGATCAGGAGCAGGATGAGCACCTTCTGGGGTGTGGAGATACGGTCGAAGGCTTCCATGAGGTCCTATCCTCCCAGCACGACGCCCAGGGGGCGGTCAGCCCCCGGCGCCCGGGGTGGCCATGACGTTGTAGGTGAGGTTGCCGACGACCTCGAACTTCACGTACTGGAAGTCTTTCTCCTCGGTCTGCTCGGAGGAGATCAGCCGGACGTTCTCGAAGTAGACCGAGGTGGAGAGGCGTTGGAGGAACTCGGCGACGTCGTCGTTGGTGCGGGCACCGCCGATGAGCCGGAAGTTGCCGTCCTTCTCTTCAAACTCGTTGAACCAGAGGCGTCCCGGGTCCCAGCGCGTGCTCCAGTCCCGCTTGTCGAAGGTGAGCTGGTCGAGCTCGTTCTGGGGTTGGCTGAGGACGTTCTGGACCTCATCGAGGATGCGGACGGGGCCCGAGCGTCCGGACTCCAGCTGGTTGAAGACGCCGAGCCGCTGGAGGAGGAGGGTCTTCTCGCTGTTGAGCGTCTCGGTGGCCTGGACCTTGGTGCTGAGGTCGTTGATGGACTGCTGGATCCGGGCGTTCTCCGCCTTGGCCCGATCGACGTCCTCGGACTTGGAGAGGTAGAAGGGCAGCAGGATCAGGATCTCCGCGATGATGGCCACCGCGAAGAGGATGAGGAGTCGCCGGCTGGTCTCCTTCTGCTGCTGCTTCTTGATCGGCAGGAGGTTGATCCGGATCATTGCTCGTTGGTCCTCCTCAAGGCGAGACCTACGCTGACGGCTGCGACCGGGCCCACGCTCTCAAGGTAGGCCGGGTTGAAGACCTTCGGGTCGGCGATGATGTTGCGGAAGGGGTTGATGAGCTCGACGGGGACGCCGCTGGTGCGCCCGACGATGCGGCCGAGTGTGGGGAGGTTGCCGGAGCCCCCGGAGAGGTAGATGCGTGAGATCTGCCCGTCGGCGGAGGTGGCGGCGTAGAAGTCAAGGGAGCGTTGGATCTCGCCCGCGAGGGAGTCGGAGACCTGCTGGATGACTTTTTCGACCTCGTGTGGGATGACCGCGTCGCCGCTGCCGCCGCGCTTGTAGGTCTCGGCCTCTTCCCAGGTGATGTTGAGCTGCTTCTGGATCTCCTCAGTGACCTGGTTGCCTCCCATGGAGACGTCGCGGGTGAACTGGGTGATCCCGTCGGTGACGACGTTGATGTTGATGGTGTCGGCGCCGACGTCGAGGAGGACGATGGTCTCGCCGTTGACGATCCCGTAGTTGACCTCGAACATGTTCTGGAGGGCGAAGGCGTCGACATCGACGACCATGGGGACGAGCCCCGCCTCCCGGATGACGGTGGTGTAGTCGTTGATCAGCTCTTTCTTGGCCGCGACCAGGAGCACATCCATCTGCCCTGGCTGGGAGTTCTGATCGACGACCTCCACGGCCAGGTAGACATCGTTGATGTCAAAGGGGATGTACTGCTCGGCCTCCCACTGGATGGACTGCTCCAGCTCCTGCCGGCTCATGGGGGGCAGGGGGATCTTCTTGATGATGACCGAGTTGCCCGCGACCGAGAGGGCGACCTCTTTTTGTTTGATCTTGTTGCGTCGGAGGAGCTCGCGGACGGCGTCGGTGATCGCGCCTGAGTCCATGAAGGCGCCATCGACGATGGCCTCTTTGGGGAGCGGCGCGCTGTCAAAGGTGACGAGCTGCAGCCCCCGCTTGGTGTCTTTGAGCAGGGTCAGCTTTACGCCGCTGGAACCGATATCCAGACCGATCAGGTTTTTTCCTTTCGCCATCGCATCACCCCAGGTGCGGCAGGTGGTTTGCCCTCAGAGGGAAGATGCCGGAGGGCGGGGCGCCTGTCAAGAAAAGGCCCCTGATAACCTACCGACATCTTTTTGTTTTTCTGCCGTGCTTCACGGTGGATCACCGCGTTTGGGCGCGTCTGGAGGCTCTTGTGGGCAGGATACCTACATGACGCCTCAAGGGAGCACACTCCACAGGGCCACTATAGCCCAGGTCCGCCGGAACGGAATTTCCTGGGCTCATTTCCTTAAAGATTCCGCCAGGCCCGGACTGGCGGGGGCGTATCGGATCAGCTCCCGCCGAGCACGGTCGCGAAGAGGGCGATGAGGCAGCCGAGGGCGATGAAGCCGAGGACGCCGATGGCGACATACCAGCCGGTGTTGCTGGGCTCCTCCTGGGGTTGGGGTGGCGGGTAGGTGGGCTGGGGGGTGTGGGGGCCGGTGGGCTGGGGGCCCCAGGGCTGCGGCGCAGGGTAGGGGCCGGAGTGTGCGGGGGGTGGCGGCGCGAAGGCGGGGTTGGAGGGGGTGAGGGCGGGCTCCTGGCTGGGCGTGATGGGCCAGAAGCCGGGATCGCTGGGCCGAGGCGGGGGCGCGGGCGTGGGCGCGGGCGTTGACGCGGGCGCGGGCGCAGGGAGGTGGTGGGCCTGGGGGGAGGAGGGGGTGCGGCGCTCGGGGAGGGCGTAGGGGGCGTCGCCGTCCTCAGCGAGGGCCCAGGCGACGAAGTCGCGCAGGAGGTAGTCCTGGTAGGCGGGGTAGACCTCGAAGAGGGCATCTCCGAGGGCGCGGGCCATGGCGTCGGCGTCGGGGAAGCGATCCTGGGGATCCTTCTGGAGGGCCTTCATGATGATCGCATCGACGGCCGGGGGGAGATCGGGTCGGACCTCGCGGGGGGGGCGGATGGTGCGGGAGACGTAGTTGAAGATGGTCTCGATGTCGGTGTCCCCGCGGAGGGGGTGCTCTCCGGTGACGAGCTCGTAGAGGAGGAGGCCGACGGCGAAGAGATCGCTGCGTCGGTCGAGGGGCTGGCCGTTGAGCTGCTCGGGGGAGAAGTAGAGGACCTTGCCCTTGACCATGCCGGCCTGGGTCTGGGCCTGGTTGGAGCGGGCCTTGGCGACGCCGAAGTCGATGACCTTCACCTCGCCTTGTCGGCTGAGGAGGATGTTCTGGGGGGAGACGTCGCGGTGGACGAGGTTGAGGAGGTCGCCGTTGTCGCCGCGCAGCTCGTGGGCGGCCTGGAGCCCGTGGAGGACGCGCTGGCAGACGGCGAGGGCGTGGGGGAGGGGGAAGGCGCCGGGGAGGGCGGCGGCGCGGCACATGAGGTGGTAGAGGTCGGCGCCGTCGATGAACTCCATGGCGAGGAAGAGGGTGCCGTCGATCTCGCCAGCGGTGTAGGAGCGGCAGACGTTCTGGTGGTTGAGCTGGGTGGAGAGGCGGGCCTCGTCGAGGAACATCCGCCGGAAGCTGGGGTCGTTGGCGAAGAGGGGGAGGATCTGCTTGATGGCGACGAGGCGGCTGCCGCCGATGCCCTCCATGGCCTCTCGGGCCTTGAAGGTGACGGCCATGCCGCCCTGGCCGAGTTTCTTGAGGAGGCTGTAGGGACCAAATGCGATGGGCGCTTCGCTGCTCATGTTCTCCCCATCCGGGCGTGCAGGCGTCTGCTCTGGGATAGCGGACCGCGCCCCGGGATGCAAGCTCAGGTCAGGAGGAGGTCGCGGTAGCGCGCCTGGAGATCGCGGCGGGTGATCTTGCCGGTGGCCCCGTAGGGCATCTGATCGTGCTCCAGGAGGACGACGCGCCGGGGCGCCTTGTAGCGGGCGACGCGCTCGGTGATCCAGGCGTGGAGGGCCTCGTCGGTGAGGCGCGGCGCCTGGGCGCGGAGGCAGACGAAGGCGACGGGGACGGCGCCGTGGGCGGGGTGGGGGAGGCCGACGACGGCGGCCTGGGCGACGTGGGGGTGCTCCTGGAGGCGGGCCTCGATCTCGGCGGGGAAGACGGAGTAGCCGCCGACCTTGATCACGTCCTTCTCGCGCCCGACGAAGCGGATGAAGCCCAGGGGCGTGCGCGCGGCGAGGTCGCCGGTGCGGAGCCAGGGGCCGCGGCGGTCGCGGGTGAGGGTGGCGTCGGTGTCGGCGCTGCGGCCGTGGTAGCCCTGGAAGACGCCGGGCCCCTGGACGAGCAGCTCGCCCTCGGCGCCCGGCGGGAGGTCGCGGCCCTGGGGGTCCACGACGCGGGCGCGGTAGCCCGGCAGGGGGACGCCGACGAAGCCGCCCGCCGCCGGGGTGAGCCCGGGGAGGCTGACGCGGGCCAGCGCCGCGCCGGAGAGCTCCACGCTGCCGTAGATCTCCACGAAGGCCGCAGGCACCTCGCCGCCGCGCCGCCCGAAGAGGCGGCCGAGCCGCTTGAAGCGCTCGATGAGGGGGCCGGGCATGACGTCGGCGGCGCTGGCGAAGACGCGGACGCTGCGGAGATCCCGGCTCTCGGCGCCGGCCTCCAGGAGGAGCTTGTACATCGTGGGGACGCCGAGGAAGCCGTCGATGGCCTCGCCTTCCAGCAGGTCGAGGACGCGGTGGGCGTCGAAGCGAGGGAGGTGGTGGATCTCGGCGGCGCCGAGGAGGAAGCCGAGGAAGGCGGCGAAGCCCATGATGTGGGCCGTGGGGAGGGCGTGGACGACGCTGTAGCGCGGCCAGAGAGGGAGCAAGGCGAGGGGGGTGAAGGCGGCGAGCAGGGAGGCGCTGGAGAGCCGGGCCCCCTGGGGGAAGCGCGTGGTGCCGGAGGTGTAGAAGATGGCGTCGGAGTCGCCCGGGGCGACGCGGGCGGGGCGGCTCCAGGCGGCGTCGCCCAGGCGCACCTCCAGCGCCTGGGCCGGGTCCGCCGCAGCCGCCGCGCTCCCCGGAGCCCAGCGCACGCAGCGCAGCGCGGCGCCCTCGCCGCGCTGCGCGAGGGCGGCCTCCACCTCGTCTGCGACGCCGTCGTCTGCGATCAGGGTCGTGGCGGCGCAGTCCTGGAGGACGAAGCGGATCTCCTCGGCGCGGAGCTGCTGGTTGAGGGGGACGGCGACGGCGCCGACGCGGAGCGCCGCCAGGACCAGGAGCGGCATCTCCAGGGTGTTGTCGGTGCAGATCGCCACCCGCTCGCCGGCCTGGACCCCGGCGCGCCGGAGGGCCTCGGCGGCGGCGGCGACGAAGGCGTGGAGGCGCCGGTAGCTCCAGGGCTCGGGGGTGCGGATCGCGAGGGCGTCCCCGCGCGCCGCCGCGAGGCGGTCGGTCACGTCTGCTGTCGTCGCTCGCAGCGCGGCGCCGAGCCGCGCGCTCCACCTCCCCTCCATGGCCTCCTCCTGCGTGAGCGGGCGGCGTTCTTGCCGCGCCCCCAGAGTGCCTGCTACCGTCAACCGCTGCAAGGGACCCCTGACCCCGGAGCCTCCCCATGTCTGCACAGCCTGCCCTCCTCCGCCGCGCCGCGCTCCTCCTCCTCCTCCTCGTGCTGGCCTCGTCCTGGGCGTGTGTGCCTGCGCGCCGCGGCGGCGGCGGCGGCGACGACGACGAGGTGCTCAACAACGAGGAGGCGCCCGACAACAACGCCGCCAACAACGCGGCGACAGGGGAGGGCGCCTGCGGCACCGAGCTGGAGGCGGCGGCGGTGGGCTTCCTGAACGAGGCCCGGGCCGAGGCGGGGCTCTCGCCGGTCCAGTGCGACGCGCGGCTGCTGGCGGCGGCGCGGGCGCACTCGGAGGACATGGCGACGCGGAATTTCTTTGATCACGTCAACCCCGACGGCGAGCAGCCCTGGGATCGCCTGAACCGGATCGGCGCGACCGGGTGGACGGCGGTGGGGGAGAACATCGCGGAGGGGCAGCGCAGCGCGGCGGAGGTCCACGCGGCCTGGATGGGGTCGGTGGGGCACCGGGCCAACATCCTGCGCCCCGACTTCACCCACGCCGGGGTGGGGGTGTATCAAGACGGCGGGCGGATCTTCTGGACGCAGGTCTTTGCGACCTTCTAGCCGGGATATCTATATCGAATATCGGGGAAATTCAGTATCATGAGCGCACCTCGGGTCATCCTGTCCAACCCGCGTCGAGGCGGCGCGGCGCTCACGCTGCTGCGGGGGCTGGCGGTGGTGGCGCTCTGGCTGCCGCTGCCGGCGGCGCTGGCGGCGGCGATCTGGGCGGCCTCGTTCGTGGAGCGGGTGCCGCCGGTGCCGGAGCTGCCGCGCCACCCGCCGGGGGCCGCCACGGAGATCTACGCGACCGACGGGACGCGCCTGGGCGGGCTGACCCGCGGGCAGCGGCCGTTCACGCCCATCGAGGCGATCCCCGCGCGGGTGCAGGTGGCGTTCCTGGCGGCGGAGGACGACGCGTTCTTCGAGCACGGGGGCTTCGACGCGGTGGCGATCACGCGGGCGTTCCTGCGCAACCGGGAGGCCGGGCGGGTGGTGGAGGGGGGCTCCACGATCACGCAGCAGATCGCCAAGGACTCGATCTCGCGGGCGCGGAGCTACGAGCGCAAGATCCTGGAGCTGCTCCTGGCGCGGCGCATCGAGGCGCGCTACTCCAAGCACCGCATCCTGGAGGACTACCTGAACCACGTCTACCTGGGGGCTGGGGCGACGGGGGTGGTGGCCGCTGCCGAGATCTACTTCGGCAAGGATCTCAACGAGCTGACCTGGGCGGAGGCGGCGCTGCTGGCGGGGATGACCAACTCGCCCAGCCAGCGCTCGCCGTTCCGCCACCCCGCGCGGGCCCTGGCCCGCCGCGACGCCATCCTGCAACGCCTGGGGGCCATCGGCGCGCTGACGCCTCAGGAGGTCGAGGCGGCCCAAGGCGAGGCGCTGGCGCTCCGGGAGGGCCAGGCGGGGGACGTGGACACGGCGCCCTATCCGGTGGTGGCCGCGCGGGAGGCGCTGCGGGCGGAGCAGGGCGAGGACGCCATCGCGTCGGGGGGCTTCCGCCTGACGCTGGCGGTCCACCCGTGGCTCCAGGCGCGGGCGCAGGAGTCGCTCCAGCGCTCGATGCGGGAGCTGGATCAGCGCCAGGGCTGGCGCGGGCCGGTGGCGACGCTCCCGGAGGCGCGCTGGGCGGCCTTTGCCGAGGCCGCCCGGCAGGTCTACGCGCTGCCGCCCCCCGAGGCGGCGTGGTCGCCGCAGCCGGGGCGCCTCTACCTGGCGCTGGTCCGCGAGGTCGCCGCCGACCAGGCGGCGGTGGAGGTGGGCGGGCGCCGGATCACGCTGGGCGGCGACGCCGCCCGCTGGGCGGCGGCCTACGACCCGAAGGGGCGCCGCAACGAGCAGCGCCTGGAGGACTACCGCGAGGCGCTGCACCCCGGAGATGTGGTCTTCATCGAGCACGGCACCTTCCAGGTCTGGGACCGCCCCCCGGAGCAGCGCGGCCGCCGGGATGAGGCGCGCGCTGTCGAGGGCTGGCGCTTGAGCCAGGCGCCGAAGGTGGAGGGGGCGCTCCTCTCGGCGGAGATCGACACGGGCTATGTGCGGGCGCTCGTGGGCGGGTACGACTTCGACCGCTCGGAGTTCAACCGGGCCACGGACGCGTGCCGCCAGCCGGGCTCGACCTTCAAGCCGGTGGTCTACAGCCGGGCGCTCCAGGAGGGGATGACCCCGGCGACGGTCCTGACCGACGCGCCCACGAAGATCCTGAAGGCGGGCGGCGAGGTCTGGACGCCGAAGAACGCCGACCGGAAGTTCCAGGGCTTCCTGCTCCTGCGCGACGCGCTGGCCCGGAGCCGGAACCTGCCTGCGGTGGAGGTCTTCAACTTCGTCGGGCCGCACGCGGTGGTGGATCAGGCCAAGCGCCTGGGGATCACCACCGAGATGAAGCCCACCGAGTCGCTGGCGCTCGGGGCGTCCTGCGTGACGCCCTGGGACATGACGCGGGTGTATGGGACCTTCGCCCGGCGCGGCGTGCGGATGGAGCCGCACCTGGTGCTGACCGTCTCGGACAGGAGCGGCGAGATCATCAGCGATCACGGTCACTTCGCAGATCCCTCCGCGCCCTTCCTGGGTCGCCTCGCCCGGCTGGCGCTGCGCGCCCACGAGCGCCCGCCGCGGGTGCTGGAGGAGATCACGGCCTACCAGATGCTCCACCTCCTCAGCGCGGTGGTGTACGCGGGGACGGCGTACAGCGCGACGGCGCTGGGCTTCCCGGTGGCTGGCAAGACCGGGACGACCAACGCCTACGACGCGTGGTTCACCGGCTTCAGCCGCTCGCTGGTGACGGTGGTCTGGGTGGGCGCCGACGGGAACGAGCGCGCGCTGGGCGCGCGCGAGACCGGGGGGCGCGTCGCCCTGCCGGCGTTTGTCCGCTTCATGAGCGAGGCGCTGGCCGGGCGCCCCCAGGGGTCGATCCTCGGCGCGCCCCCCGAAGGGATCGATCTCCAGCGGATCGACCGCGACCTGGGCCTCCTGGCCGCCGAGGACGAGCCGGGGCTGGACCTGCCCTTCCGGGAGGGGACGGCGCCCAGCCAGGTCGCCCCCGACCGGACCTACAAGCAGAGCCTCAAGGTCGATCAGAGCGCCGCCGGGTTCTGAGGACCGGCGCCGCCCGGCGCGCTTGCGGCCTGCGGGCTTGCGCTGGGGCGCCAGGATGTCCAGAGTGGAGGAGGGCGCCCGGTCCCCCTCTCCCTGCCACTCTGGAGCTGCCAGGAGCCGACGCGACGTGATCACCCAAGAGGCCCACGCCCTCTCCGATCCCATCGAGGCCCTCCGCGACGCCATCTATCGCGGCGATTGGGCCCGCGCTGCGCGCTACCGCGATCACCGCGACGCGTGGGTGCGGGAGTATGCGCAGCAGGTCGAGAGCATCTCCCCGACGCTGCTGACCTTCTGGAGCGCCTGGAGCCGCGACGACGCGGAGATCGCCGCGCGCCTGCTGCCGCTGGCGCACCAGGCGCTGGACACGCAGCGCGGCGAGGCGCTGGAGCACCACCGACAGCGGGTGATCATCGACTGGCTGGTGCGGGAGTGGGCGCCGACCTGGCTGGCGCTCCGCGACGATCTGGTGCGGGAGGTGGCGATGCTCCGCGGCCTCCAGCCGCTCTACGAGGTGACGTGCGACCCCAACGAGCTGGAGGGGTGCGCCCGGGAGCTGCGGGACCGCGTCTGGGCCTCCTCCTGGCGCCTGGTCCGCGGCGCCCAGGGGCGCCAGGCCCGCGAGATCGCCCGGATGGCGGCGCGGCGGGCGGGGCTCGACGCAGGCTGGGAGGCCATCTTCGGCCCCGTCCGGACGCGCTACCTCGACGCCTATGTGGAGCGCGGCGCCCACCTGGGGCCTGCGCTGCTCAACGCCGCGCGAGACATCGCGTGGGACGCCGCGCTCAACGTGGCGCGGACCACCGCCGTCGCGTGCATCGGCGCAGGCGGCCTGGACGCCCGCCCGCTGGCCGGGACGGTGCAGCGCCTCCAGAGCAGCGGCCACGAGGTCATGCTCCGCCTCATCACCCCCGAGGCCCGATGAGGCGCCTCCTCCTCCCCCTCCTCCTCGCGCTTCACCTCCTCTCCTGCTCCTCGCCGCTCCTCGACGCGCCCGCGCCGCCGCAGATCGAGGCGACGTGTCGCTCCGCCGAGGTGCGCCTCCCAGGCATCGTGTTCGCTGGCTCGGGCTCCAACCTGCCGCTGACGCGGGAGATCCTGGGGGCGTTCCAGGCCCAGCGCCCCGAGGCCCGCTTCTATGTGCCCGAGAGCATCGGCACCCAAGGCGCCGTGGAGGCGCTCCTGGACGGCGCCATCGACGTCGGGCTGGCCTCGCGCCCGCTCAAGCCCCACGAGGAGGCCCAGGGGCTCGTGGCGATCCCCTTCGCCCGCTCCATCGTGGTCCTGGCGACCAACCCCGGCCCGACCCGCTACCTCAACCTCACCGACGTGGAGCGCGCCTTCCGCGGCGAGCTGCGGACCTGGCCCGGCAGCGCCGACGTCCTGGTGCCCGCGCTCCGGGAGGAGGGCGACAGCAGCCACCAGGCCATCGCCCCCCTCTGGCCCGGCGTCCTCCAGGCGATGGAGTCGCGGCGCGCCAGCGCCGACGCCCTGATCTTCTACACCGATCGCGACATGGCCGACGGCCTGACCAACCTCCCCGGCGCCGTGGGGCTCCTGGACCTCGGGCTGATCCGCCTGGAGCAGCGCCGCCTCCAGCCCGTCTGGGTGGATGGCGTCGAGCCCGACGCCGAGGCCGTGCGTCAAGGGCGATATGGTGCTGTCAAGACGCTCTACTTTCTTACTAAAGGTGAGCCTCGAGGGGTGGTGCGGGAGATCATCCTCTTCGCGCTCTCGCCGCCGATGCAGCGTCGGCTGGAGGGGTATGGCTACCTTCCGCTCCATTGAGGGGGTCGCGGCGGATCTGGATCGTCGCTTCGCGCGGCGGATGGCGCCGCTGGCGGTGGCGGTGGCGCTGGTCGTCGCGTTCGCGCCGCCGCTGATGTACCTCTGGGCCGAGTGGCGCGCGCTGGGGGACACCGCCGATCGCGCGGCGCTCCGGGTGGCGGAGTCCATCCAGAGCCTCACGGTGCACCAGCCCTTCCTCTGGCACTACAACGTGCGGAAGGTGTTGAGCGCGCTGGGCGGCTACCGCTCGCTGGACAACCTGGGTCAGGTGGAGATCCTGGACTGCGCCGGGCGCCCGCTGGTGGACGAGGCGCGGCTCACGCTGGGGACCGGCCACACGGGCGGGCCGGTGGGCTGGGCGCCGGTGTGGGATCGCGGCGAGGTGGTGGCGTGGGTGCGGGTGACGATGGACCCGGGGGTGGGGCGGGATCGGGCGCTGGGGATCGTGGCGGTGTCGGGGACGCTCGGGGCGCTCATCGGGCTCCTGCTCTTCCTCTGGCCGGTGGGGGTGGTGCGCCGCCAGGCCCTGGAGCTGCACCGGCTGATCGAGCTGCTGCGGGCCGCCGAGGAGGATCTGCGGGCCATCAACGTCGGCCTGGCGGCGCGGGTGCGGGCTGCGGTGGAGGAGGTGCGCTCGCTCTCGGAGCGGAACCTCTCGATCCAGGAGGAGGAGCGCTCGCGGGTCGCCCGGGAGCTGCACGACGGGCTGGGGCAGCTCCTCGCAGGGCTGGAGATCGATCTCCAGCTGGCGGAGCGCGACGCGCCGGACAACCCGAACCTGCGGAGCGCCCGGGACCTCTGCGATCAGATCATGCGGGAGCTGCGCCGCTCCATCCGCGATCTCCAGCCGCTGGAGCTGGAGACCGCCGGGCTGGTGGAGGTGCTGCGCGAGACCTGCGAGCGCTTCGAGATCCGGACAGGGGTCGTGACCTCCTTCCGGCACACCGGCGAGGAGGAGATCAAGCCCGAGCTGCTCTCGCGGGCGCTGCTGCGGATCGTGCAGGAGGCGCTCAACAACGTCCGCAAGCACGCGGCGGCCACCGAGGTGGGGGTCGCCCTCAAGGTGCTCCCCGAGGAGATCCGGGTGGAGGTGCGGGATGACGGCGCAGGCTTCGATCCCAGCGCGCCTGTGGGCGGGATGGGCTTGCGGAGCATCCGCGAGCGGGTAGACTATCTGGGCGGCGCGGTGCACCTCCGCTCGGCCCCGGATGAGGGCACCCTCCTCATCGCCGTCATCCCGCGCCCCGGCGCGCAGACCCCTCCCGCTTGAGCACGCCATGGAAGAACGCCCCATCCGCATCCTCCTCGCAGAAGACCACCAGGTCGTCCGCGAGGGGCTGGTCCGCCTGCTGGCGGACATTGACGACATCCGCGTCGTGGCCGAGGCCGCCGACGGGATCGAGGCCGTCGAGCTGGCCGAGCGCCACGGCCCCGACATCGTGGTGATCGACGTGGGCCTGCCGGGGCTCAACGGGCTGGAGGCGACGCGGCGGATCGTGCGGACGCGGCCCGACATCCGGGTGGTGGCGCTCACCATGCACGACGACGCGACGACGGTGGACCGGGCGCTGCGGGCGGGCGCGCGCGGGTTTGTGATGAAGGGGCACAGCATCGCCAGCCTCTGCGAGGCGATCCGGGTGGTGCACCGCGGCGAGGTCTACCTCTGCCCCGAGGTGTCGGACTACGTGCTCCAGGGCTACCTGCACGGAGACAAGGCGGAGCCCGAGCCGGACCCGCTGACGGATCGCGAGCGGGAGGTGCTCCAGCTCGTCGCAGAGGGCTACACCAGCGAGGAGATCGCAGAGCGCACCGGGCTCAAGCCGAAGACTGTGCGCAACTACCGCACCTCGATCATGGATAAGCTGGACATCCGCACGACGGCGGGGCTGGTGCGCTACGCCTTGCGGCACCGAATCGCCACGTGACGGGAGGGTTTGGGACAAAGTCCCACCCGATCCTGGGTCATACGCCTCTACACGTCGCCTCATCAAACCGCTACGCTGCGCCCAGGTTGTCAGGAGGACGGCATTGAGCTTGACGCATCGCCCTCTCATCCTGGCAGGCGCGCTCGCGATCTTTGTCGGCGGCTACGCTGCCGCGCAGGAGATCCCCGGCGCCCCTGTCACCCAGGAAGCCCCCGCGCCGGTGAAGCCGACGGCTCCACCCGAAGGGGACGTGCGCTATGACCCCGGCGCATCCGAGCCCGAGACAGGCGAGGATGTGCTCGTGACGGAGGATCGACCGATGGAGAAGGGGCGCGCCACGACGCGAGTGCGGAGGGAGGACCTGGAGGTCCGCCAGCCCCGCTCTGCGCCGGATGCGCTCCGCTACGAGCCGGGGGTGTACGTCCAGCAGACGGCCCACGCCCAGGGCTCGGCCTTCATCCGGGGTCGGACGGGTCAGCAGACGGTGCTGCTCTTTGACGAGGTGCGGCTCAACAACAGCCTCTTCCGGCAGGGGCCCAACCAGTACTTCTTCACCATCGACTCGCGGACGATCGATCACATCGACGTGCTGCGGGGGAGCGCCTCGACCCGCTATGGCTCGGACGCGCTGGCGGGGGTGGTGGGGGCGGCGCCGCTGGAGCCCACCTGGGCGCCGGGGGAGGGGCTGAAGCTCAACGCGCGGGCGATGACGCGCCACGCGACCGCCGATCAGGAGTGGGGCGGCCGGGTGCAGCTGGACGGCCAGCTGGCCGAGGGGTTGGGCTTCATCGCAGGGATCGGCTACCGGGACGTGGGGCTGCTGGAGAGCGGCGGCCCGATCTACAACCCCGAGAACGGCAAGCTCCCCGAGGTGCCCCGCTTTGACGAGGACGGCCGGACCCAGCTCGGGACGGGGTTTCGGGAGCTGACCGACGATCTGCGCCTGGTCTGGAAGGCCGACCGGGACGTGGAGCTGACGCTGGCCTGGTACGACTACCGCCAGTTCGACGCGCCGCGCACCGATCAGTGCCCGCCGGCCTACGCCCCCTTCAACGAGTGCCTGGAGTATGAGGAGCAGTTCCGCTCGCTCCTCTACGGCGCCATCGACGCCGATCTGGGCCCGGCGGCGGAGGAGGCGCGGGTGGTCGTCTCCTGGCAGAAGCAGCACGAGCGCCGCGCGCAGGAGCGTCCCTCCTCCTTCGTGCTCAACGGCGGCCGGGACGACGTGGACACCTTCGGGGTGCTGATGCGCGCGGCGACGGCGCCGCTGCGCCTGGAGGCGCCGGTGTCGATGCGCCTCCGCTACGGGATCGACGCCTACCGCGACACGGTGGAGTCGGTCGCGTGGCTGACCTTCACGGATCTGGACATCACGCGGGTCCGCAGCCGCGGCCAGTACCTCGACGGCTCGTCCTACGCCTGGGGCGGCGCGTGGTCCGAGGCCGAGGTGACGCTGCTCAATGAGGTGGTTGTAAGGATAGGTGGGCGTATCTCCCACATGGAGGCGAAGGCCCCCGGCGACGATCCGTCCGGGACGCTCCCGGTGGATCGGAGCTGGACGACCCCCGTGGGCAACGTGGGGATCGAGTGGTGGACGACCCCCTGGCTGACGCTCCTGGCGAGCGCCGATCAAGGCTTCCGGGCGCCCAACCTCGACGATCTGACCTCGCGGCAGCAGACCGGCCCCGGCTTCCAGTTCGAGAACGCCGCGCTGGAGCCCGAGGAGGCGCTGACGCTGGAGGTCGGCGCCCAGGTGGCCTCGACCTGGGTGGAGCTGGACGCGTGGGTCTACCACTCGACGCTGGAGGGCTCCATCGCCCGCGCGCCGCGCAACAGCCAGGAGTGCCCGCCGGACACCCGCCAGTGCGGCTCCTCCTGGAGCCGCTTCCAGCTGGTCAACCTCCCCGGGGAGGCCGTCATCTGGGGGGCCGAGGGCAGCGTGAAGCTCAAGCTCCCCGCCGGGTTCAGCGTCCGCTCCACCCTCTCCTACGCCTGGGGTGACGGCCCCAACCCGCAGGAGCGCCCCGCCGACCCGACCCTCGCCTATGAAGAGCGCGTGCCGCTCTCGCGCATCCCCCCGCTCAACGGCAGCGTCGAGGCCCTCTGGCGCGGCTACGGCGCCTGGTTCGGCGCGGCGATGCGCTGGGCGACCCTCCAGGACCGCCTCGCCTTGGGAGACATCAGCGACGAGCGCATCCCCCGCGGCGGCACACCCGGCTTCCAGGTCTATGATCTCCGCGCGGGATACCGATGGGACCGCCATCTCATGGGCGCGCTGGTCGTCGAGAACATCACCGATGAGGCCTACCGCTATCACGGTTCAAGCGTCAATGGCCCAGGTCGCGGCCTGGTCTTCAGCCTGGAGGCGGCGTATTAGCCTCCTTCGCCCCAACCTCCCCGGAGAGCTCCCAAGATGAAGATGAACGTCCTTCGCTCCTCCAAGCGGCTCCTCGCCCTCCTCGGCGCTGTCGCGCTCCTCGGCCTCACCGCGTGCGGTGAGGACGACCCGGAGCCCACACCGGTTGCGAATAATTCGACCGCCAACAACTCGACGGCGAACAACAACCCGGTCAACAACAACCCGGTCAACAACAACCCGGTCAACAACAACCCGGTCAACAACAACCCGGTCAATAACAACCCGGTCAATAACAACCCCGTCATCGACGAGACGATGGTGCCAGCGGAGTGCATCCTGGAGACGGACTACTCGCCGGGTGCGGACGATATGTGGCCTGCGTGTATCACGGATGATAACGCGTATCATAACGTGGAGCCGAACATCAGCACCTCGGCGCGTATCGCGGCCTTCGAAGAGATCGCGACGCTGCTCTGGCGCAACGGCGCGGGGAGCGGCGAGGACTTCTTGAGCGCCCGCGAGTCCTACGCGGTGGCGGAGGGGTTGGACTCGCGGGTCTCGCGTCGCGAGGACGAGCACTATCCGCCGGTGAGCGACGGCCAGGGCGGCACGTTGAGCTGCCGCGACGAGGGCGTCCCGGCGATGGACCCCGACCGCTGCGTCGGCCCGGCGCAGATGATCCCCATCCTGAACGACGCCTTCCAGAAGGGCGCGCAGGGGATGGACCCCGAGATCAACGCGGCGCGCATCGAGGCGACGCTGCTGTGGTTCCTGCTCCTCTCGGTCCACAAGGAGGCGGTCACCTGCACCAACACCAAGAAGGACTGCGACTCGTCCTACGCCTACTACACCGGGGATCAGCCGCGGGAGACGGCCATCGGCCTGGCGGGGTATGTGGCGGCGGCGTCTCCGGCGGCCCACGACCGGATCTGGGACGGCATCCTGGCGGTGCGCTGCTGGCGTGACCTGGACGGAGCGGACGTGGCGACGGATCTGGAGCAGCGCGATCTGGCGCTGGAGCAGCTGGACCAGGCCCTCCACTACGGCGTCTCCCGCGTGGTCATCGAGCGCGTCGAGGCGCTCATGGGCCACACCGGGGTGGCTGCGGAGGCCGACTGGGCGTTCATCCAGATCCTCGGCAGCGCGCTGCTGCGCGAGGCGGGCGAGCTGAACGCCGCCGAGGCCGCGAAGCTGGAAGCTGCTTTCACGCAGGACACCCCCGCCGGGGTGGACCTGGACGAGGTGGTCATGTCGCTCTACGCGACGTTTGGCTGCCCGTGACATAGCACCGGGGCGCGGCGTCACCTCCTCTTGAGGGTAGGGGCGCCGCGGCGACGGACCGGCGTGAGGGACTCGCGCTCCCGTCGACCTGAAGAGGGTAGGCCGTGATGCTGAAGGCATGGCCTGCCCTCTTCCTTTTCTTGTTTCAGCTCAGGGGAGATGGGCGTTCACTTCATTGTCCAGGCTTCGCTGAAGAAGCCGCCCGAGAGGACCTGGCGGTTGTCCAGGACGGGGCCCCAGTAGGCGGCGCGGACGCGGCTGTCGTAGACGAGGTAGTCGGGGCTCAGCTCGGGGAGGTGGCGCGAGGAGAGGGTGCCCTCCTCGGTGACCCCGGCGTGCCAGACGAGGTAGCGGGCGGGATCGAAGGGGCTGGGGTGAATGAAGGAGACGCCGATCTCATCGCCTTCATAGCGTTGACCAAAGAAATCAAGCGCGTGATCCTCAAACTTGACAGGGAGCGCCGCCGCGGCCTGGCGCGCCCAGGTGTTGGAGCGGGGGTTGCCGATGAGGATGACGTTGCGCCCGCGCAGGGCGTCCTCGGTGATCTCGTGGTCGGCGTAGATGGGGGCGATCAGCTCGGTGCGGAGGTTGTAGCGCGCGGCGTGCTCGGCGGCCAGGCGGTTGGCCTCGGTCTGGCGGGGGTCCTGTGTGCCGTAGACGACGACCAGGGGGGAGAACCAGACGTCGTCCAGCGGCCCCGAGAGGCCCGCGCGCTTGTGCCCCTCCGGCACGTCGGGGGCGTCGGTCAGCGCCCAGCGCCCCGCGCGGCGGGTGAGGTGGATCGGCCCCCCGGTGGAGGCGCCTGGGAGCCGGGCGCCGTCCACGATCAGCTCGACCTCGCGGACCTCCGCGCTGAGGCGCGGGCCCAGGACGGTGAAGGCCTCGACGCCGCGGGTGGTGATCTCGACGCGGCCATCTTTGCCTCGGGCGCCCTCCAGCTCGGCCAGCTCGCCCTCCACGGCGGCGGCGCGGTCCAGCTGGAGCCACTGCGCCCGGTTGTAGCGCAGGTGCCCCGTGCGGAGGTGGGCGCGTCGCGGGTGGGCAGGGACGCGGCGGGAGGCCAGCTTGCGCAGCAGGCGCCTGGAAGGGGCGTAGGCGTGATCCCAGACGTTGTGCCCCAGGTCCGGCGTGTCAAAGTCCACGGTGAGGCCCAGCGCCCGGTAGCGCTTGACCACCTCCTCGGAGCGGGACGGGGCGTCCCGGGTGCCGTGGGTGATGTAGAGCGGGAGGTAGAGCCCCGCCTCGGCGTAGTTGGCGATGCTGCGCTGCTCGACGAGCCAGCGCTCCCAGGGGCGCTTGTCGGCGCGCTGCACGTCATTGTATGAGCGCAGGTTGGGGTAGCCGCAGAGGGGCGCCGCCGCCGCGAAGCGGTCGGGGTAGTGCAGCGGCACCACAAAGGCCACCGTCCCCCCAAGCGAGGCTCCGGTCAGGCTCACCCGCCGCGGATCGACCCGGTAAGCGGCCTCCACCTCCTCGATCACCCGCAGCACGTCCACCTCGCCTGGGACGCGCTGGCCGACGTTGCCGTAGCCCCAGGGCGCGACGACGAGGGCCCGCTCGTCGCGGAGGCGGACCGGCATCCGGGCGAAGTCCTGGCGTGACATCCCCGGCGGCTGCTCGATCCCCATCGTGATCCGCAGCATCTCCTCAGGTGAGCCGTTCAGGCCGTGAAAGGTGACGATCAGCGGGAAGTTCTCTTCGCTCCGCTTCACATAGCTGGGCGGCACCCAGACGAGGTAGCCCTGGAGCTTGCCGTCGAAGGGGGAGCGGTAGGCGCGGCGCTGGAGGCCCGCGCGGGTCGTGTAGGGATCGCGCCCCGCCAGGGCGTCCCCGGCCCGCTGCTCCAGGTCCTCCAGCTCCCGCCCGATGTAGGCGTCGTCCCGATCCCCCGAGGCCAGCAGCTCGCGCACGACGGCGGCGTGATGCAGGAGGCTCTCCAGGGAGGCCAGCGGCACGGCGACGCCGCGCTGGGCCTCCAGGCGCGTGAGCGCCTCCTCGACGGCCACCAGCCGGCTCTGGAGCCCTGTCCGCTGCCGCAGCGGGAAGCTGGCGCACACGGCGTCGCCGCGCCGCACCTGGAGCCACCAGGCCCCGTCGCGCTCGGGCGCGACGGTGAAGGCGTGGCGCTGCGCGCCCCGCGCCAGCGCCCCGGCCTCCAGCGGCGCGCTGTAGACACGCTGGCCTTCGCCGCCGCGCTCCTGGGGGCTCAAGACCACGTCCAGGGCGCGGGGCGCCTGATCGGGCTGCGGCAGGGACACGAGCCCTGGCGCCTCCACCGACACCTCCACCTGCCAGCGGCCCTCGGGCGCGGGGCGCAGCGTCGGGGCGAGGGCCAGCGTCTCGCAGCCGCTCGGGGCGCTCGACGCGTCTCCGGGCACGGCCCAGATCAGCCCCTCGATCGGCTGGTTGTCCAGGTCCCGCACCCGGAGCGCCATCCGCAGCGCGCGGGGGGGCTCCTGCTCCAGCCGCACCAGCACCGCGTTCCAACCGGCGCGGAGCGACGCCTCGGCCCGGTTGTCATCGACCAGGAGCCAGCGCTCGGCTGTGGCGCTGAAGACCTGCGCGTCGTTGATCCAGACCTCCATCGAGCCTGTCACCGAGGGGCGGAGCCGCACCCGCTGCGCGCGGGGGCTCCAGACCTGCGCCTGGAGGAGCCACGTCGGCTCCCGCTTGTCTCCCCACTTGCGGCGCCCCTCCAGCTCCAGCACCCCCGTGTTGAAGCTCTCCACCGACCACCCGCCGTCGCTGTCGGCGTGGGCCACCAGCGCCGCCGTCCCCTCCAGCTTGCGCACCGTCTTCCGGTCCAGCGGCCCGGCCATCCGCCAGCGGTTCACGAACCCCTCCCGCGACGCCAGCCACCCCGGTCCTGCCGGGCGACACACCGCCTCCGCCCCGCTCAACCCCAGGCAGCGCGCCTCCTCCCCGCACGGCTCGGCCTGCCACGCGCCGCCCCGGCACACCGCCGCCTGGCGCTCGCCCTGGCAGCGCCGCGCGCCCTCCTCGCACTCCGGAGGCGCGGGCGCCTCCGCGCTTGGGGCGCTCGCCGGAGCGCTCACCGGGCGCTGCACCGCGTCTGCCCCCTCCCGCTCCTCCGCGCCGCTGCATGCGCTGCACAGGATAAATAATGTATAAATATATAGTAAATTATGTTTATTCTTCATCGTCCGCGTCGTAGGCTGCGCGCGCTCCGCGCTCGATCATAGCGGACGGCTGGAGGTGAGCAACATTGTTGCTGTCACCTCCTGCGGCTCCCCCCCGCGAGGGGAACCCCCCCGGGGCCGTAACGTCCAGGCAAAGCCAGGACGAACGGCCCCGGTCCCCCCCCGGGCGGGGGGGCCCCCCCGCGGCGGCCCACCACG
>CAUJGC010000345.1 GCA_963169075.1 Myxococcota bacterium | reverse complement strand
CAGCCCGGTGCGTCGTCGCGCGACGAGGAGGCCGCGCCAGCCTGCGGCGTTGCCGGAGAGGTCGAGGCTCTCCAGGGCGGCGAGGTGAGGCGAGGAGAGGAGCGCGCGCATGCCCTGGAGGCCGACGCGGTTGTTGCGGAGGCTGAGGACGCGGAGGTCCCCGAGGAGGGGGCGCGCGGCGAGGGCGCGGCAGCCCTCGTCTCCGAGGGCGTTGTCTCCGAGATCGAGGGCTTCGAGGGAGCGTAGGGTGCGGGCGATGAGGTGGCCTGCGGCGCGGCTGAGGCGGGTGAAGCGCAGGTTGAGGTGGAGGAGGCGGGGGTTGGCCGCGGCGAGGAGCGCGCTGAGGCTGGGCTGCTCCAGGGGGTTGTAGGCGAGGGTGAGGGAGGTGGGCTGGCCCCACCAGCCTGCGTGGGCGAGGGCGCGGACGGCGGCGGCGTCGAGGCGGGTGCCCTCCAGCTCCAGGGTGTCGAGGTGGGGCCAGGGCGCGAAGGGGAGGGCCTCGATGCCCGCGCGGCCGAGGGGGTTGCCGGAGAGGACGAGGCGTCGGAGGGGCGTCGGGGGCAGCTCTCCGGCGAGGGCCTCCCAGCGGAGGTCGTTGGCGGAGAGGTCGAGGTCTTCGAGGTGGGGGGTCGCCAAGGCGAGGAGGTCGCGGAGCCAGGGTCCGGCGGGGGCGCCGCAGCCGCGCAAGGCGAGTCGCTGGAGGTGGAGCGGGGCGGGGGCTGCGGCGAGCGCGGCGAGGCCGCGCTCGCCCAGGGGGTTCCCGGAGAGGTCGAGGTGTCGGAGGGCGGGGAGGGGCGCCCAGGCGGCCAGGAGGGGGCCGGCCTCGGCGGGGAGGCCCGCGTGGGAGAGGTCGAGGTGTCGGAGGGCGGGGAGGCGGGCGGCGCGGGTGAGGGCGTGGGCGCCGGGGGCGCCGAGGTGGATCGAGGCGAGGGTGAGGTGCTGGAGGCGGGTCCAGGGCGCGGCGAAGAGGGCGCGGAGGTCGTCGGGGTCGAGGCGTCCGGCGCGCAGCTCCAGGCGCTCCAGGGCGCCGGGCCAGCGTCCGCTGGCGAGGGCGGCCCAGGCGGCGGGTCCGGCGTGCTGGGCGCTGATCTCCAGGGCGCGGAGGGCGAGGAGGCCGCGCGCCTTCCCGAGCGCGCTGAGGCCTGCTTCCATAAGCGGGTTACCGCCCAGGCGCAGGCGCTCCAGCGCAGGCCAGGGGGCGCGGGCCAGGGCAGCGGCGCCGCTGACGCCGATCCCGGCGGCGCGCAGCTCCAGGCTGCGGAGCTGCTGGGCGAAGGTGGCGCCGCAGAGGGCGGCGGCGCCGTCGTCTCCGAGGTTGTTCTCCTCCAGCGCGAGGTGTTCCAGGCCCGCCAGGGCGGGGGCGCGGGAGAGGAGCACCGCGCCGGGGGCGGTGAGGTTGTTGCGGCTCAGGTCCAGGCGACGGAGGGAGGCGCCGACGTGGCTGGAGATCAAGAGGGCGAGGCCACGATCACCGAGGTGGTTCCCGGAGAGATCGAGCCAGGTGAGGCCCTCCAGGCGCCCCGAGCGGAGGAGGCGGCGGAGGCCGTCGTCCCGGAGCCCCCGGTCCCGGAGGGACCACCCCCGGGCCAGGCGCCAGAGGTCGCCGCCGCCCTCCCCGTGCTCCCCCCAGCGCCGGGGCGCGACCCGGAGGGCGTCGGGCCAGGCGCTGAGGTGGTCGAGGGCGTAGTCCAGCAGGAGGGGGTCGGGGGCGGCCTCCAGGGCGCGGAGGAGGCGACCCCAGGCAGCCGGGGACGGCGCGCACGCCAGCAGGTCACGCAGGGCCTCCAGGCGCGCGTTGGCGTCAGCCATCGGGCTGCTCCCGATCCGGCGCGGGGAGCGGCGCGGGGAGGGTCATGTCGAGGTCGGCCTCGGCGGCCTCGCGGAGGGCCTGCCGAACCTCGTCATCGACGGCGGCGGGGCCTCCGGCGAGGAGCTTCATGAAGTTCTCCTCCCCGAGGAAGAGGCGGCTGCGCTTGTAGTCGGCCACGGCGTCCAGGACGAAGACGCGCAGGACGGCAGCGGCGGGCACCGCCAGGAGCACGCCCCAGAAGCCGAAGAGCTGGCCGCCCACGAGCACCACGATGATGACCATGAGGGGAGAGAGCCCCACGCGCTCCCCGACGATCTTGGGGGTGATGATGTAGGCTTCGAGGGTCTGGACCAGGGTGAAGACCGCCGCGACGCCGAAGAGCTGCCCCCACCCCGTGCTGCTGTCCAGCGCGGACATAAGCAGCGCCAGGACCAGCCCCACGGTGAAGCCCAGGTAGGGGATGATGTGCAGGAGCCCGGCGACGATGCCGATCAAGATCCCCAGCTTGACGTCCAGGATCGCCAGGCCCAGCGCGAAGAGCGCCCCGAGGATGCCGCACACCATGAGCTGGCCGCGGAACCAGTCGCCCACCAGGCGGTCGATGCGCCGCGCCTTCTTGAGCACCGCCGGGCGGTGGGGGAGCGGCACCATGGAGGTCAGGCGCGCCTTGATGCGCTCGAAGTCGCGCAGATAATAGAATATAAACAAGGGGATAAGGCAGATGTTGATGATGTAGGCCACCACCGCCCAGCCCGCGCTCAAGAAGTCACCCGTCACCGAGGTGAGGCGCTGGACCAGCTCCGTGGCCAGGTCCTGGAGGCGCTGGCCGTAGTGGGTGAACGTCTCGTCAAAGCTCTGGGGCAGGCCGCGGCCGCTGTGCTCCAACATCCAGGCGCTGGCCGCGTCGTAGCGATGGCGCGCCGTCTCGACGAAGCGCGGGATGGCGTCGTTGCCCACCGAGCGCACGTCGTCCGCGATCGTCGGCACCACGATCAGCACAAAGGTCGTCGTCAGCCCCAGCCCAAGCACCAGCAGGAAGAAGATCGCCAGCGTCCGGTTGATCCGCAGCCGCTCCATCCAGTCCACCAGCGGGTTCAGCAGGTAGGCCACCAGGAAGCTCACGCCGATGTTGAGCAGGATGTCCCGCAGCTCCCCGAAGATCCACCACCCCGCCCCCAGCACCAGGAGCGCCAGGAGGACCTTCGCCAGGAGGTAGAGGTAGCGCTGGTAGCGCAGCCAGCGGGTCGTCTCGTTCATAGCCCCTGCACCACGATGAGGCCGTCCTGCAGCGGCGCAGGCTGCACCCGCAGCGCCTCGCCGAGCCCCCGGGCGAAGCCCTCGACGGCCTCGGGGGTGTCCTCGGCGTCGGGGTTGATGTCGAGGGCGATGAGGCCGGCGGAGGCCCAGCCGATGCGGGTGCCCTTGACGCCAGGCAGCGCGCCCAGCGCGCGCTGCGCCTCCTCGACCCGGGCCCAGGAGGGGGCGCCGACCAGCACCACCCAGGGCTCGGGGCGGCGGAGCCCGACCGGGCCGGCCACCTCGCGCCAGGCGCGCCCCAGCGCCGGGCCAGCCGCCGCGACCAGGTCGCGCTCGGCGGCGGCGCGGGCCGCCTCGGGGGTGGCGCCCTGCCCTTCTCGCTGGATCGTCACCGCCAGGTGCCCGGTGCTCCCCTTGACCCCGCCCAGGAGCAGGAGCGCCATGATGCGGTGGCGGTGCAGGCCCAGGACCTCCACGCCGGGCGGCGCCTCGTGGGTGAGCGTCCCGGTGAGGACGTGGCTGGCCCCCAGGACCACCCCCAGGTTGGCCGCGTTGGTGGAGGTCAGCTTCGGCACCCGGTAGACCCGGCTGATCGCGGGGCGAGACGGCCCCAGCGCCAGCGTCGGCACCCCGGCCCCGCGGGCCGACTCCAGCACCGCCGCCAGCGTCCCCGACGGCTCGCCGCCTGCCTCCACCCACCAGCCGCGCGCCGCGCCGCCGACCTCCACCTCAGCCACCAGCGGCGCCACCGCCTGCCCCCGGGCCGGAGCCGGGAGCAACCAGCACGCCGCGCACAACACCGCGAAGCACACCCACCGAGGCCACGTCTTCACCGCTCGATCTCCCGCCGCACGCCCTGTTGTCCTGAGGGCGCCATCTCTCTATACTCCGCCCCGCGAGGCGCCCGGCGCCCCGCTCGCCCCCAGGATAGCACGCATGATGGCACCGCCCAGAAACCCTGTCACCTCCCTGCGCCTCGCCTGGCTCCTCCCCCCGCTCCTCGCCCTGGCCTGCCTGCTCGCCGCCTGCGAGCAGGGCGCCCAGGAGGAGACCATCGTCTTCCAGGAGGCCGAGGCCCTCTACCGCGCCGGGGACTACGACAGCGCCACCGAACGCTACGAGTCCTTCCTGGAGGCCTACCCCCGCTCCCCCTTCGCCCGCACCGCGCGCCTCCGCCTCCGCACCATCGACCGTGAGGTGGAGTCCGTCATGGGCACCCGCGGCACCAACCGCCCCATCTTCCTGCGCCCCTCCGCCGAGGAGACCGAGGCCATCCTCCAGCAGGTCCGCGACCAGGAGGCACCCCAGCTGCCTCGCCCCGAGCCCGCGTCCGCCCAGGATGAGGAGGCCGACCCCGAGGACGCCCCGCGCCAGCCGACCCCGCCTCCCCCCGACGCCCCCGAGCCCGCCTCAACCCCCACCCCACCCTGAGCCGACCCCCTATGCCT
>CAUJGC010000344.1 GCA_963169075.1 Myxococcota bacterium | reverse complement strand
GCCTGGAGGGCCGCGGGCGACCGCAGGGAGCGGGGAGCGTCAGCGACGTCTCGGCGGTGCTCCCCCGTCACGGGGGGAGCCGGCGCCGTTCCGCCGATGAAGCGAAGCGAAGTCGGCGGTTACGGCGCCGAGGGGGTTGCGCCGCAGCTCCTCCGCGTCGCCGTGCGATGCGCAAGGTTGGCAATCCGCCCCCATCTGCGCTATGCAGAGGGCGTCGGGTCGGCGCTGGGCCGCGCGGCCTGTCCTGCTGACGCTGAGCTGTCCGGAGGTGTGTGATGAAGCAGATGTGGATCATGGGTGCGCTGGGTGTGCTGGTCTTGAGCTTGCTGACGGGCTGCCCGAGCGGCGAGCAGAAGCCCGCGGGCGGTGAGCCGCCTGCCTCGACCCCGGGCAACGAGCCCGGCGGCGCGCCGGCCTCCCAGCCGAGCGGCGCCGGCGCCCCGGCCTCCGCGCCCGAGGGCCAGGCCAGCGCCGGGCACCACGGCGCGCCCTTCACCCTGGACGCCAGCGCGCCGCTGGCCTCCGTCCTCGACAAGTCCGAGGAGAACGACGGCAAGACGGTCCGCGTCAGCGGCAAGGTCGCCTCGGTCTGCAAGAAAAAGGGCTGCTGGTTCGTCGTCGAGACCGATGAGGCCACCCCCCGCACCGTCCGCATCACCATGAAGGACTACGGCTTCTTCGTCCCCAAAGACTGCGACGGCAAGGTCGCTGAGGTCGAGGGCGTCCTGGAGCGCAAGGTCATCCCCGAGGCCGAGCGCAAGCACTTCCTGGAGGATGAGGGCAAGGACCCCTCCGCCGTCACCGGCGACGCCGTCGAGGTCCGCCTGGTCGCCACAGGCGTGCACATCGCGGGCTGATCTGTCGGCCCTGTTGAATATGCAAAAAAGACATGCGGGGCATGTCTTTTTTGTTTGTTTCAGGCTGTTTTTGGGGGGCGCCTCCGGCGGCCGGGGGCGAGCCGCCCCCGGACCCCCATCTCTTGGCGCCTCACCACGAGGATCAGCGACGCCAGGAGGTCACTCGTAGCTCCACGCCCCGTCGCTGGAGCCGTAGCGCCCCAGCGTGCGGAACTCGAACTCTCCAGGCCGCCGCTCCCACACATCAAAGAGCGAGGCATCCCCAGGGGCCTCCCCCGTCGTCAGATCAAAGTTGAGCGGGCCGCTGGCCCCGTCAAAGTCCACCGAGCCGCCCGAGGCCAGCGCGGTGCACGCGTCGCTGATGGTGCTCGGGCGAGCCGGCGTCGGCGCGCCCGTGACCAGGTTGGACATCGCGGTCGCCAGCCGCCCACCGCTCGGGGGCGTCCCGTCGCCGCGCACCTTGCAGAGCCCCAACCCCAGCAGGTAGGCCGCGTCGTAGGCGTTGGCTGTGTAGACCCCCGCGTTCTGGCCGTAGAGCGCGTTGAAGCGGTCGTTGTACCCCGAGAACACCGAGCCGTTCTCGCTGGCAGGCGCGGTGATCTCCAGCGCCGCCGCCAGCGTCGGATCCGCCTGCACCGCGGCGATCGTCTCGGGGAGCTTGCCGCCGTCCGAGAGGATGTAGCGCGGACGCGTGAGCGCGCCGCTCCGCACCTGCGCCTCCACCTGCGCCAGCACCTGCACGACCTCGTTGGTCCCCAGGAGCAGCACCACGTCAGGCTGCGGGATCTCCGCCAACGCCTGCACCACGCGGTCAGGGATGTTGGGGTTCTCCACCTCGCCCGGGTTGTCGTAGATCGTCCCGAAGAAGTCGTCGCCCAGCTCGCCTGCCAGCTCGTTGGTCACCGCGTTCAGGAGACCTTGCCCGTAAGCGTCGTCCTTGCCAAAGGCCAGCACCTTCAGCGGGCGCCCCTCCGCGTCGCTCAGATCCCGGATGCGCGCCGCCATCGCGACGCCCTGGAAGGCGTCGCTCGGCACCGTCCGCCACGCCAGCCCGCCGTCATCCAGGCCGGTGATCGCCGGGCTGGTGGCGGACGGAGACATCACCATCACCCCGGCGGGCCGCGTCACCAGCGTCACCACATCCAGGTAGATCCCGCTGAAGGCCGGCCCGATGATCGCAGGCGCGCCCACCGACGCCAGCTGCATCGCCGCGCGCTGCCCCTGCTCGCTGTTCCCCGCCGAGTTGCAGCTCAGGTACGCCAGCTGCCCGCCGCCGCCGATCCCCCCGTTGGCGTTGAACTCGTCCACCGCCATCCGCACGGCCTGCTCGATCGGCACGCCGATGGAGGCAAAGTCGCCCGTCGTCGGCAGGATCGAGCCCAGGATCACGCGATCCTCCGCGCCCCAGGCGCCGTAGGCGTTGGGGCACTCCGCGGTGATCGCGCTCGCGCAGACCCCGTCCTCACCGCAGCTCGCGCCCGCGCCCAGCGCGCCCACGCACGTCGCGTTGGCCTCGCAGGCCAGCGGCGCGGCGTTGTTGGCGCTGTTGTTGGCGCTGTTGTTGGGGGCGTTGTTGGCCGCGTTGTTGGCGCTGTTGTTGGCCGCGGCGTTGTTCTCCGCAGGCGCAGGCGAGTCCTCGTCGCCGCAGCCCAGGAGGGCCAGCAGCCCCACCACCACCAGCGCGCTGTAGATCCTCGTGTTGCCCGCTGCCCGCATCGTCGCCTCCTCTTTGATCCACGCCCAGCCGCACCTCCAGACGCCTCAGACAGAGCGCGATGCCTCCTGGAGATACCTTGAGAACTCAACGCCCACGCTAGCATGCCTCGCCTCACCTCGCAACTGCGCGGCCGCGGGCCCAATGCTTGCGCACCGGGGCACCTGCCGATAGTATCTCCAGAGGCATGGCCTCCGCAGGCCTCACAACCCCCTGCCCTGAGGGAACGGATGGTGCGCTCGCCTCGCTTCTTGACCCTGATCGCTGCTCTCCTCCTGACGCTCCTCGGAGGCTGCTCCCTCACCCTCGACTTTGAGGAGTGCGCCTCCGATGCGGACTGCGCTGCGCTGGCTGGCGCTGGAGAGCGCCTCACCTGCGACCTCCCCGCAGGCGGCTACTGCGTCCAGGCCCCCGGAGAGTGCTCCTCCGACGCCGACTGCACCGGCGCCGCGCCCCGCACCCGGTGCGAGGACAACGCCTGCGTCGAGCCCCCCGCCAACAACAACCCCGTCAACAACAACCCCATCAACAACAACCCCGTCAACAACACCCCGGACACCTGCACCAACGCCATGTGCGCCCAGACCCTCGGCGCCAACTCCATCTGCGACCGCGAGGCCAACCAGTGCGTCAGCCTCCTCAGCGCCGAGTGCACCACCGTCGAAGGGAACGCCACCCTCGAGAAGATCATCGTCATCGGCTCCATCCTCCCCACCGTCGGTGACAACGCCTCCAAGGGCCTCCCCCGAGAGAACGCCATCCGCCTCGCCGTCAAGGAGATCAACGACAGCGGAGGCCTCCCCGATGGCTACCGCCTCGTCCTCGTCGGCTGCAACGACGGCGGCACCTCCGAGACCGCCCTCGCCGCAGCGAGACACCTCGCCGGCACCCTCAAGGTCCCCGCCATCATCGGCCCCGCCTTCTCCACACCCTTCATCGACACCGTCACCCAGGTCACCGCCGCCGCAGGCGTCTTCACCATCTCCCCCTCCGCCACCAGCCCCCTCATCACCGACCTCGACGACAACGACCTCGCCTGGCGCACCGTCCCCAGCGACACCTTCCAGGCCACCGCCCTCGCGGACCGACTCCGCGCGCGCCGCGAGGCCAACGGCGGCTCCCTCAAGGTCCTCGCCTTCGCCAAGGACGACGCCTACGGCGCCGGGCTCCTCAACGCCCTCTCCGACAACATCGGCGCCGAGCTCGGCGCCAGCAGCTACGCCAGCTTCATCTACAACCCCACCGACGCCGCCGACCGCAACAACAAGGTCTCTCAGGGCCTCGCCGCCATCGCAGCCCCCGATGTCGTCGTCATCATCGGCACCACAGAGGGTGTCTCCATCCTCAACTCCCTCGAGATCATCCTCAACCCCGCCCCTGAGGACGAAGCCCCCGTCTACCTCTTCTCCGACGGCGGCCAGGTCACCGAGCTCCTCACCGCCGTCGAAGCCAAGCCCGACCTCGCCGCGCGCATCGAGGGTACCATCCCCAACCTGGAGAACGGCGACCTCTACACCACCTTCCGCAACCGCTTCCGCTCACGCTTCGGCGCCGAACCCGCCGCCTACACCGGCAACGCCTACGACGCCACCTACCTCATCGCCTACGACCTCATCGGCCTCCTCTCCACCGACTCCCCCATCACCGGCGCCTCCCTCGCCCGCAACGTCGGGCGCCTCACCCAGGGCCGCACCATCACCGCCAACCCCTCCGACTTCAACCAGGGCAAGAACACCCTCATCGCTGGCTCCGACATCAACCTGGAGGGCGTCTCCGGGCCCCTCTCCTTCGATCTCGTCACCGGAGACACCGCTGGCAACTTCTCCCTCTGGCGTGTCGAGATCCCCGCAGATGAAGCCAGCTTCGGTAACTTCGGAGACTACATCATCGCGGAGGACGGCTCCGGCGAGTGGACCGTCAACCCCTGAGCCCCGCCCACCATGCTCCAAGACGACGCCACCGAGCGAGTCCACAAAGCTGCTCTCTCCCGCCTCGGGCGCACGCTCGCTGGGCGCTTCGCCCTCCATCGCATCATCGCCATCGGCGGCATGGCCACCGTCTATGAGGCGACCCAGGCGCCCCTCATGCGCAAGGTCGCCGTCAAGGTCCTCCACCCCACCGAGGTCGAGGCCGGACGCACCGACTTCTTCCTCCGCGAGGCCAACGCCGCCTCCGCCCTCCGACACCCCAACATCATCTCCATCGTAGACTTCGGCCAGGAGGACGACGGCACCCTCTTCCTCGCCATGGAGTTCGTCCCCGGCATCGACTTTGGAGAGCTGCTCTCCCAGACCTTCCCCCTCCCCCCCGACCGCCTCATCCACATCGCAGAGCAGATCTGCCTCGCCCTGGAGGTCGCCCACCGCGCAGGCGTCGTCCACTGCGACATGAAGCCCTCCAACATCATGGTGGAGTCCGTCCCCGGGAACCCGGACTTCGTCAAGGTCGTGGACTTCGGCATCTCCCGCGTCGCCGTCGAAGACGGCGACGATGAAGAGGAGGAGGAGGTCCTCGGCTCCTTCTACTACATGGCCCCCGAGCAGGCCCTCGGCACCGCCATCACGCCCCGCACCGACATCTACGGCCTCGGCGCTGTCCTCTACGCTGCGCTCGCCGGGCAGGTCCCCTTCCACGACGTCGATGAGAACCACCTCCTCGACGCCATCGCCTACCAACCCCCCGCACCGCCCTCCGCCCTCCGCCCCGACCTCCACATCCCGCACGCCCTGGAGCAGATCGTCCTCCGCGCCATGGCCAAGGCCCCCGAGGCGCGCTTCGCCTCCGCCGCCGACATGCGGCAGGCCCTCCGCCAGCTCTCCACCGCCGACGCCGCCGAGATCGCCCCCCCGGACTCCCTGGAGATCCTCCTCGACGACGACGAGATCTTCAACCTCGACCTCCCCGACGACATCGACTTCGAGCTCAACCTCCCCGCCGACTTCGACGCGGGGCTGGAGCTCCCCGATGAGCCGATCATCGACCTCGCCCACGTCGATACAGGCGAGCTCAAGCCACGCCCCGCCGCCGCGCGCCCCCCCGAGCTGGTGCACGCCCCCGCGCCGCCCGCCTCGCCTCTCCAGGGCCGCGAGGCCCAGCTCCAGCAGCTCCTCGACCTCCTCCAGAAGACCCGGCGCGGCGCCTGGTCGGCGCGCCTCGTCGGAGAGGTCGGCTCGGGCCGCTCCTACTTCCTGGAGCACGCCCTGCGCCACCTCCAGACCCACGCCAACGCCATCGTCCTCAGCGCCGAGCTGCTCCCCGGAGATCGCGAGCGCCCCTACGCTGCCATCGCCCACTGGGTCCGCGCGGCCCTCAACGCCGCCCGCAGCGCCACCCAGCGCGCAGGTAGCAGCGCCGAGCTGGACCTCTTCACCTCCGCGCCTCTTGACCCCCTCAAGTCGCCCGCTGCGCCGCGCCTCCTGGAGCCCCACACCCGCTCCCACGCCTCCAGCCCCAGCCTCCCCACTGCGCCCGCCGAGCTGCACGCCGCCCTCCGCGATGAGCTGGCTCTCCTCCGCCTCGCCCCCCTGGAGCTGGAGACGCTCACCAGCCTCCTCGCCCGAGAGCACCGCACCGACGCGCGACCCTTCGACCACGGCCCCCTCCGCCTCCCCGAGACGCGACGCCACCTCCTCCGCTTCGCCCTGGAG
>CAUJGC010000343.1 GCA_963169075.1 Myxococcota bacterium | reverse complement strand
GAATAAATGCACGAGATTTATATATAAATCTCGTGCATTTATTCTTGGGGAGGACGCCCGGGGGCTGCGCCCCCGGCGGTCTCAGGCGGGATCAGTCGGCGGCGGGGCCGGTGATGACGGTGCCCTGGGCCTCCATGCGGATGAAGACCGAGAGGGCGTCGTTCTGGCCGTCGCCGTCGAGGTCGATGTCGAGCTCGCTGCCGATGATGCCGATGGCGATGCCGCAGGCGCCGACGATGGTGCCGCAGATGTCCTGGTCGCCGCTGCAGTTGGAGGCGTCGAGGGCGTTGCAGGCGAGGTCGCCGGCGCCGCCGCTGGTGTCGATGAGGTCGCCGCCGGTGACGCAGGAGCAGTTGTCGGAGGAGATGTAGGCGTTGAGGGCCTCGGCGACGGAGACGAGGGGGACGGCGCCGGAGAGGGTGCCGTCGGTGAGCTTGATGCCGAGGGCGTCGAGGGAGGCGTCGCCCTTGATGCGGGCGCGCTCGGCGGTGAGGGCGAGCTGGATGGTGTCGCTGAGGGGGATGGAGATGTTGAAGGTGGAGGGGCCGGCCTCGAGGGCGCCGCCGGTGAAGGAGGCGGTCTGGAAGCGGATGAGGGGGGTGCTGCTGCCGCGGTCGAAGCTGTCGCGGTCCGCGAGGAAGGCGGAGGCGTCGCCGGCGGTGGCGAACTGGAGCTGGAAGAAGTCGAGGGCGGCGGTGGTGTCGGAGGCGGGGTCGGTGACGCCGGGCCAGGTCATGCCGAGGGCGAGGGAGCCCTCGTCGATGGACTCCTGGAGGGTGGCGTTGATGTCGGTGTCGCCGAGGAGCCCGGAGAGGCTGTTGAGGAGGCTGCCGAGGGCGTTGTCGATGTCGCCGTCGCCGTCCACGTCATCGCCCAGCTCGGAGTTGGTCTCGATGGAGATGGTGTTGATGTAGGAGGCCTTGGAGGAGTAGCCGGTGTAGTCCTCGGGGGTGCCGGTGACGGGGTTGTTGTTGACGGGGTTGTTGTTGACGGGGTTGTTGTTGGCGGGGTTGTTGTTGACCGGGTTGTTGTTGACCGGGTTGTTGTTGGCGGGGTTGTTGTTGGCGGGGTTGTTGTTGGCGGCGCTGTTGTTGGCGGCGCTGTTGTTGGCGCTGTCACCACCGGAGCTGTCATCGCCGCATCCGGTGGCGACGAGGGAGAGGGCGGCGATGAGGGTGAGGAGGGCGAGGAGGTGGCGCTTCATAGAGGGGGACTCCGCAGGTTTGAGCCAGGTAGGGCGGTCAGGTTCAGGGCGTCGTGGGCCCTGGGCGTTGTGGTGTGAGCCGCGTGTTCGCGGTGGGCGGTGCGCGGCGTATGCCTTGGGGGAGTCGTGGCGTCTAAGCCACGGTCACGCCTTGGAAGCTAGCAAATGGCACCCAGCGACGCAAGCCGCAAGGCGTCCCGTCGCTCTATGGGTGCAACACCTTGAAGTGTCTGTACTTCCTGGATTATGACGCGCCGCGTCAAGGCGGCGCAGCCAGGAATCTGCTGCGCGTCCTGCCCCCTTGACGCCACGCGCGGAGCGGGCATACTGAACGTCCTTTGGGCGGGGTGCCTGAGGGGGAGGCGTCGAGGGAGGCGAGGGTGAGCGATGAGTGAGCGGAGCTTTGTCCATCTGCATGTCCACACGCACTACAGCATGCTGGACGGGGCCATCAAGATCCCCGACTTGATGGCGCGCTGTCAGGAGCTTGGGATGCCTGCGGTGGCGATGACCGACCACGGGAACATGTATGGGGCGGTGGAGTTCCAGAAGGCGGCGAAGGGTGCGGGGGTCAAGTCGATCATCGGGTGCGAGGTGTACCTCTGCGAGGGGCCGGATCGTCGCGTGGACACGTCGAACAAGGCGTACCATGTGACGCTGCTGGCGCAGAACCTGGTGGGGTATCAGAACCTGACGAAGATCGTGTCGATGGCGTGGCTGGACGGTCGGCACCCGGTGTCGGGGCTGCCGCGGGCGGACTTTGAGCTGCTGCGTGCGCACGCGGAGGGGATCATCTGCTTGAGCGGGGATCTGGCGGGGGAGGTCAACCAGTTTCTGCTGCGGGGGAAGGGTGCGGAGGCGCGGGCGGTGGCGCGGAAGTACCGGGAGGTGTTCGGGGAGCGCTACTACATCGAGGTGATGGACGGTCCGCTGCCGGAGTTCAAGCGGTGCCGGGATGGGCTGGTGCAGCTGGCGCGGGAGCTGGAGCTGCCGATGGTGGCGACGAACGACTGCCATTATCTGCGCCAGGACGACGCGCTGGCGCACGCGATCCTGATGTGCATCGGTCTTGGTAAGGCGGTGGACCCGGACGTGGTGCTCTCGCACGGGCTGGACACGCTCTATGTGAAGTCGGCGGAGGAGATGTGGGCGGCGTTCGCGGACATCCCGGAGGCGTGTGAGAACACGCTGCGGATCGCGGAGCAGATCGACCTGAAGATCCCGCTGGGCCAGGTCTTCCTGCCGCGCTACAAGGTGCCGCAGAGCTTTCTGGACACGGTGGCGACGACGGATCCGGACGCGATCCTGGACGCGTACTTCGCGCATCTGGCGCAGGAGGGGTTGGAGAAGCGCTTCGCGGAGATGCGTCGCTTTGACGTGGCGTTTGACGAGGCGGCCTACCGGGCGCGGCTGGATGAGGAGGTGGGGATCATCCAGCAGATGAAGTTCCCGGGGTACTTCCTGATCGTGTGGGACTTCATCAACTACGCCAAAGAGCAGGGCATTCCGGTGGGGCCGGGGCGCGGGTCCGGGGCGGGATCGCTGGTGGCGTATGCGCTGGCGATCACGGACATCGATCCGATGCCCTACGATCTGCTCTTCGAGCGCTTTTTGAACCCCGAGCGCGTGTCGATGCCAGACTTTGACATCGACTTCTGCATGAACCGCCGCGGTGAGGTGATCGAGTATGTGACGCGGAAGTACGGGGAGCACAACGTGGGTCAGATCGTGACCTACGGGCTCTTGAAGGCGCGCGCGTGCGTGAAGGACGTGGGTCGCGCGCTGGGGATGCCGTATGCGGACACGGATCGGATCGCGAAGATGATCCCGGAGGAGCTGAACATCACGCTCCAGCAGGCGTTGGAGCGCGAGCCGCGCCTGACGGCGCTCTTTGAGGAGGACCCGCGGATCAAGCGGGTCTTCGACATCGCGCTGCGGCTGGAGAACATGGCGCGGCAGTCGGGGATGCACGCGGCGGGGATCGTGATCTCGGAGGAGCCGCTCTGGGATTACGTGCCGATCTGCCGCGGGGCCAACGGCGAATTGGTGACGCAGTTCGCGAAGAACGAGGTCGAGGAGGCCGGGCTGGTCAAGTTCGACTTCCTGGGCTTGAAGACGCTGACGGTGATCGACACGGCGGTGAACCTGATCAACAAGGGGCGTCCGAAGGACGATCCCTTCCAGATCCGGGGCATCCCGATGCGTGACGCGCCGGTCTTCCAGATGATCTCGAAGGGGAACACGACGGGGGTCTTCCAGCTGGAGTCCAGCGGCTTCCAGACGCTCTTGATGAAGCTGAAGCCGGACTGCTTCGAGGACATCGTGGCGGCGGTGGCGCTCTACCGTCCGGGTCCGCTGGGGACGGGCATGGTGGATGACTTCATCGACCGCAAGCATGGCCGGCAGGCGATCGATTACCCGCACGCGACGCTGGAGGAGACGCTCAAGGAGACGTACGGCACGATCGTCTACCAGGAGCAGGTCATGAAGATCGCGCAGAACATGGCGGGCTACTCGCTGGGCGGGGCGGATCTGCTGCGTCGCGCGATGGGGAAGAAGAAGCCCTCGGAGATGGACAAGCAGCGGTCGATCTTTGTGACGGGGGCGGCGGCGAAGGGGATCGCGGAGGCGAAGGCGAACGAGGTCTTTGACTTGATGGCGTACTTTGCGGGGTACGGCTTCAACAAGTCGCACTCGGCGGCGTACGCGCTGATCACCTACCAGACGGGGTACTTGAAGGCGCACTACCCGGTGGAGTTCATGGCGGCGCTGATGTCCTGCGACCGCGAGAACACGGATAAGGTGGTCAAGTTCATCAACGAGGCCAAGGAGATGGGCATCCCGGTGCTGCCGCCGGATGTCAATGTCTCCGATCTTGATTTCTCGGTTTCAGAGGGCAAGATCCGCTTCGGGCTGGGTGCGATCAAGGGGGTGGGTGCGGGCGCGATCGAGGAGGTGCTGGAGCAGCGGGCGTCGAAGGGTCGCTTCCGCTCGCTCTATGACTTCTGCGAGCGCGTTGACCTGAAGAAGATGAACCGGAAGGTGCTGGAGGCCATGATCAAGTCAGGGGCCTTCGACGCGATCGGGCTCGGGGGAGAGGACGCGTCGATCTATGCGCTGGCGAGCAGCCGCTCGCGGATGATGGCGGCGCTGGCGACGGCGATGGATCGGGGTCAGAAGGCGCAGAAGGATCGGCAGGCGGGTCAGGCGACGCTCTTTGGGATGATGGAGGAGTACTACCCGGACTCGGTGCCGTGGACGGACAAGGAGCTGCTGGCGTTTGAGCGGGAGTCGGTGGGGTTCTACATCACCGGGCACCCGCTGGATCGCTACGCGCACGAGATCGGGCTCTTCGCGACGCACCGGACCGACGGCCTGGAGGGGGTGCGCTTCCGGGAGGAGGTGTGCGTGGCGGCGGTGATCTCCTCGATCCGGGAGAAGATCGGCAAGTCGGGTCGTCGGATGGCGTTTTTGCAGGCGGAGGATCAGCAGGGCACGGTGGAGGTGCTCTGTTTTTCGGACGCCTGGCTGGAGGCGGAGGCGGTGATCAAGTCGGATGAGCCGGTGCTGCTCTACGGCGAGGTGAAGGTGGAGGGGGAGCCGGGGAACCGGAGCTACAAGGTGCGGCTGGCGCGTGCGATGCTGATCACGGAGGCGCGCCGGGAGAAGGTGCGCAAGGTCTGCATCGAGCTGGACGCGGACAAGGCGCAGCCGCGCCAGCTGAAGAAGCTGGCGGAGACGCTGCGCCGCTTCCCGGGGCGGTGCGCGGCGGAGCTGACGCTGCGTGTGGAGAGCGCGGAGCTGGCCGGTCGGACGACGATGGCGCTGAGCGATGACTTCCGGGTGGACCCGAGCGATGAGCTGCTGATCGCGGTGGAGCAGATCTTCGGGGGTCGGGTGGTGCGGCTGGGCTAGTCGGCTACTCGCCCAGGACGTGCACGAGGACCTTGCGGGTGTGCGGGGCGCGGCGGTGCTCCCAGAGGTAGACGCCCTGCCAGGTGCCCAGGCCGAGGCGCCCCTGGAGCAGCGGGATGGAGAGGGTGGTGGCGGTCAGGGCGGCCTTGATGTGGGAGGGCATGTCGTCGGGGCCCTCGGCGGTGTGGGTGAAGGCGGGGTAGCCCTCGGGGACGAGGCGGTTGAGGAAGAGCTCGAGGTCGCGCCGCGCGGTGGGGTCGGCGTTCTCCTGGATGACGAGGCTGGCGGAGGTGTGCTGGACCAGGAGGGTGCAGAGGCCGCGCTGCATGTAGGCCTCGGCCACCACGGCGTCGATGTTGCTGGTGATGTCCAGGAGTCCCTGGCCGGTGGTCTCGATGCGGAGGAGGGCCTGGTGTTGGCGCATGGCAGGCTCAGAAGGTGAGGTGGAGGTGGAGGGTGCCGTCGACGGGCTCCTGAGGCGAGGCCGGGGTGTCGCCGTCGCCCAGGAGGAAGGCGGCGGCGGTGCCTCCGGCGAGCACGGCGGCGACGCCGGTCCAGAACCACCAGGTGGCGTAGAAGGGGGCCTCGGGCTCGGGGGTGGGCTCGGGCTCCAGGCGGAGGTCGAGGTCCAGGGTGGCCCCGGCGACGATGGCCTGGCGGAGCCGCCACGGCACATAGCCCGGCGCCTGCACCGTCACCTCCCGATCGCCTTCCTCGACCTCGCCGTCAAAGGGCGTCTCGCCCAGGAGCTGCCCGTCGATGAGGACCTGGGCGCCCGGTGGGGTGGTCTGGATGAGGACGATGCCCGCCCAGGGGAGGAGGTCGGCCTCGACGACGGTGGGTCGCTTGCCGGGCTTGACGCGGTGCGTCTCGTAGTAGTCGATGTGACCGCGCAGGGACACCTTGACGACGCGCTCGCCTGCCTCGACCTCGACGGGGCCGGGGAGGGGGACGGTGCCGACGGTCTGGCCGTCCACGCTGACGGTGGCGCCGCGGGTGCTGCTGCGGATCTCCAGGAGCCCCGTGCGGACCTTGGCGGCGCGCCGGGGCTGGGCCTGGAGGGGGGAGGTGAGGAGGAGGGGGGAGGTGAGGAGGAGGGCCGCGAGCGCCGCCCGGAGGAGGCGCTGCGCCGCGCAGGGTCGCATGGGGCCTCCGGGGGTGGGCTCAGCCTTCGTCGCTCTGGCGGTGATCGCTGAGGACCTTGCGGATCTTGAACTCCAGCTCGTCGAAGTTGAAGGGCTTATCGACGTAGGCGTCGGCGCCGTAGAGCGGGCTGGTGAGCTCGTTGACGGTGGGGCCGATGGCGGTGAGCATGATGACGCCGGTGGCGTCGTACTCCGCGCGGGTCTTGATGTACTTGCAGATCTCCCAGCCGTTGAGGCCAGGCATCATGACGTCGAGGATGACCAGGTCGGGCTTGTGGAGGATGACGCTCTCCAGGGCCAGCTCGCCGTTGTCGGCCTCGATCAGCTCGCACTCCATGGTCTCGAGGTGAGCGCGGAGGAGCTTGCGGATCTCGGGGTCGTCGTCCGCGATGAGGATGAGGGGTGTGGCGTCGTGCTCGGCGTCGGTCATGGGGGGTGGGGCTCCAGCGGGTGTGCGCGCGGCTCAAAGCTCGCTGAGGAGTTTTTTGGCCTTGGCGTGGGTGTCTGAGGTCTCGGGGAGCATGCCGACGATGGCGCCGGCGATGCGCTTCGCGGTGGCGGGGTCGTTGCCTTTCTTGGAGTAGGCGTCGATGTACATGGCCTTGGCCTTGGTCTCCAGCTCGTTGAGCAGCTCGCGGTTGCCAGCGTGCGCGGGCTTGTACTGGAGGGCGAGCTTGGCGTGGGAGCCTGCGCGGCCGAGGTTCTGGCCGTTGAAGGCGGCGCGTCCCTGCTGGTAGTGGGCCTCCGCGAGCATCTCGTCGATGGGGCCGCGGTGGTAGCCGGTGCCGCTGATCTTGAGGTCGAGGCGTCGCGCGGTGGTGAGGAGGCGCGTGGCGGTGGCCCAGTCGCTGCCCTGGAAGGCGGAGGAGCCCTGGTTGAAGTTCTGCTCGAAGGAGCCGACGTCGGTGACCAGCTCGGCGGCTTTCTTGCCGTTGAAGCCGCTGTCGCCTTCGGCGACCTTCTTGAAGTAGGCGACGGCCTCCCCGAAGCGCTTGCTGCGGTACATGGTGAGGCCGGGGACGAGATCGGTGGCGGAGCCGCCGGTCTTCTTGGCGCCGGTGTCCTCTTTGGGGGGCGGGGTGGTGTTCTTGTTGGCGTTGCTGCCGGTGTTGTTGCCTGCGGGCTCGCGGGGGGGCGGGGGGGCGTCGGCGGGTTCGCGGGGTGCTCGGGGGGTGTTGGCGGCGACGACGTTCTTGGGGGGCGGGGTGTACTCTTCGGAGGGGAGGTTGTCGATCTCCTCGCGGAGTTTTTTGGCGTCGTCGAAGGTGGGGAGGGTGGTGAGGGCGAGGGTGATCTTCTTGTCGGCCTCGTCGAAGCGCTTGGCGTCGAAGTCCTCGCGGGCCTCTCCGGTGAGCTTGTCGGCGTACTTTGTCTTGGCTTTGTCTATGTTTTCTCGTGCTTCTTTATGGAAGAATGACGAGGATTTGATGGTCTCAAGCTTGGCGATGGCGTCGAGGAAGTCGCCGCGTTCGATGAGGGACTTGCCGCGTTCGAGGTTGGTCTCGCTGGTTTTTTCAGCGCGGACGCGCTCGAGCTGAAGCTCGGCGTCTTTGCGGGTCTGGAAGTCGCGCTCTTCCTTGGCGAGATCGACGGCGAGGGTGAAGGACTCTTCGGCCTTGTCCCACTGGTGCTCTTTGACGGCGGCGACGCCTTCGAAGAAGTAGTCTTTGGCGGGCTTGGCGGCGGTGGCGGCGGCGTCGGTCTTGTTGGCCTGGGCGTCGCTCCAGATCTTGAAGCCGAGGACGCCGGCGATGCCGAGGAAGGCGATGCCGAAGACGGCGATGAGGCCGAGGATGAGGCCGTTGTTGCCGCTGCGCTCGACGGGTGCGCTGACGGGCTGCACGGCGAAGGAGGTGACGGTGGCGTTGCCCGCGCCTGGGGCGGCGTAGTTGGGGATGGGGGCAGCGGGCGGGGGTGGGACGGCGCTCTGGCGTCCGGTGTTTCGGGGCGCGCCGGGGGGCATGGAGGGCGCGGCGGTCTCGGAGGGGTGGAGGTTGATCTTGCGCTCGCCGGGGGAGCGGGAGGCGCCGGGTCCGGTGATGATGAACTCGAGGATGGTGGAGCCGAGCTCGATGCGGTCCCCGCCGAAGAGGTCTGCGTCCATGACGCGCGCGCCGTTGAGCTTGGTGCCGTTTCCGGAGCCCATGTCGCGGAGGCGGTAGGTGCCCTCGGGGGTGCGGAGGATCTCGCAGTGCTGTCGGCTGATGGCGATGTCGGGGACGAGGATGTCGTTGTTGGTGCCGCGTCCGAGGGTGACGCTGTCTCTGGCGAGGAGGTACTCCTTCTGCTGTCCGCCGCCCTGGATGAGCTTGAGCTTGGCGCGTGTGGGCTCATCGTCCATGACGGGGGTGAAGATCTGGGTCTTCTCGGCGGCGAGGGCGGGGTCGGGCTCTTCGTCCTGGAGGGCGGGGTCGAGGAGGAGTGAGGGCGGCGCGGGCTTGGGGGGCGCGGCGGCGGGCATGGGGGGCGGCGCGATGGCCTGGGTGCGCTCGGGGAGGAGGTCCTCGGGCATCTCGATGGCCTGGGTGGCCTCAGCGCCGGCGCTCTCTTCGCCTGCGGCGGCCTCATCGGCTTCGAGGGCGGCGAGGAACTCGGAGGCGTCGAGGTTGATGGTGTGCTCGGCGGGGGGGGCAGGCGCGGGCGCGGCGGGCTTGGGGGGCGCGGCGGGCTTGGGGGGCGCGGCGGGCTTGGGGGGCGCGGGTGCTTTCTTGCCGAGGTCTTTGGCGTCCAGGGCGGCGAGCCGTGCCAGGAGCGTGGGATCGACGGTGGTGTGTCCGACGGCGAAGCCCCCGCTGGGGTCTTCGTCCTCCTCGGCGCCCCAGCCTTCATCGGGGAGGGCGAGCGCAGGGGATGCGGGGACCGAGATGTCGTCGATCGGGTTGAAGTTTTCGGCGCTGTTCTCAGGCTTGCTCATGGGATCGCCCCTGTGAGGAAGGCTCCAAACCAGGCGTCACGATACCCGATCGGCGCCTGGGACACAAGGATCTCCCAGGCGTCGGCGCGGCCGTCGCCCAGGAGAGGATAACACGGCTGCGTCGTCTGGCTAATCCGCGGGGTCATGCTCGCTAAGCGGCCGGGAGTTCGCTACACTGCGCGGGTTGGCTCGCAGCGCGAGCGTTTGAGGAGCTGGAGCGGGAGCGGTGGTGATGAAGCACGTGCGGGGAGGGTCTGTTCTGCTGGCGGCGCTGCTGTGGAGCGGCGGCGTGGGCTGCGGCGACGAGAGCGCCTCGGGGGCGGGGTCGATGAGCGATCCGGCGGCGGAGGACGCGGGCGTGGATGTGGGGGCGGCCGACGCGGCGTCGGAGGACGCGCCGCCGTTGCAGGACGTGTCGTCGCCGGACGCAGCGGAGGAGGAGCCGGATGTGGAGGCTCCGGAGGAGGACGCGAGCGCGCCCGAGCCCGACGCGGGGGAGCCGGTGGTGGCGTGTGAGGACGACGGGGCGTGCTCGGCGGGGCGTCGCTGCCTGGAGGGTGTGTGCGTGCTGGTGCCTGGCGGTCGGGCCTATGTGGAGTACAACTTCATCCTGGAGGAGCCGACCTCGCTGACCTCGGTGGTGTCTCTGCTGAAGGGGTTCTTGTCGGGGACGGGGTTCTTCATGGTGTCGTTTGACGCGGAGGCTGGCGCGGACGGGACGCTCCTGGGTCGCTACGGCGGCGCGAGCCGGTTGGAGGTGGTGGAGGACGGTCCGGACGTCTATGCGTGGCAGTTCCCTGTGGATCAGCTGCCGGAGCTGCGCGTCCGCCCGGCGTTGCCGGAGGAGGCGCCCGACCCCTCCAATCCGACGAATACATGGGTTTCTGATGTTTTTGACTATCGTTTGATGGCGATCTTTACGTTCAACGGGGTGCAGAGCGTCCTGGGCTTCGAGGCGAAGCAGACGGTGATGACGGCGACCTTCAGCGAGGATCTGGAGACGATCACGGGGGGGCGCCTGGAGGGCTACATCACGCGGGAGGAGGCGGAGAGCCGCCTCTTGAACCTGGACGATCCGGACTGCTTGATCTCGCGCGGGATCTGCCCGGGCTTTGAGTGCGGCGTGGACGCGCCGCTGATGTCGATCGCGGACGTGCTGGACTGCAACGGCGCGGTGATGAACGCCGACGTGGACCCGGAGATCGAGGGGCATGACGCCTATATGACGTCGATCTTCTTCGAGTCGCGCCGCGTGCTGGTGGAGGAGTAGGATGAGCGCAGGCTTCAGGTCGATCTTTGCGCCGGGGCTGCTGTCCGGGCAGGTGGTGTTGGTGACGGGGGGCGGGACGGGGATCGGGCGGTGCATCGCCCACGAGGCGGCGTCTCTCGGGGCGACGGTGGTGCTGGCGGGTCGTCGCGTGGAGCCGCTGGAGGCGGTGGCGGCCGAGATCGCGGCGTCTGGGGGGCAGGCGGCGACGCAGGCGCTCAACATCCGGGACGACGAGGCGGTGGACGCGGCGATCCGGGAGATCGTGGCGCGTCACGGTCGTCTGGACGTGGTGGTGAACAACGCGGGCGGTCAGTTTGCCTCGCCTGCGGCGATGATCCGGCCGAAGGGGTGGCGTGCGGTGATCGACACGAACCTCAACGGGACCTTCTACGTCTGCCAGGCGGCGTTTACGCACTGGATGGCGTCCCACGGCGGGTCGATCATCTCGATCGTGGCGGACATGTGGAACGGGTTTCCGGGGATGGCGCACACGGGGGCGGCGCGGGCGGCGGTGGTGAACCTGACGAAGACGCTGGCGATCGAGTGGGCGTCGTGCGGGGTGCGGGTGAACGCGGTGGCGCCGGGCTTCATCCTCTCCAGCGGGCTCGCCAACTACCCCGACGCGGTGCAGGAGGTGGCGGCGGAGGTGATGCCGAAGAACCCGAGCGCGCGGCTGGGGACGGAGAGCGAGGTGTCGGCGGCGGTGGTCTTCCTGATGAGCCCCGCGGCGGCGTACATCACGGGGGAGACGGTGCGGGTGGACGGCGGGGCGTCGCTGCAGAAGCAGGCGCTGCTGCCGATGCCGTCTCACGAGCGGCTGCCGGCCTGGGATGGGTTCCACCTGGCGGCGGCGCCGCCGCCGCGCTTCCGCGGCGGCAGCGGCGAGGGGTAGCGGTCAGGACTTCCTGAAGATGAAGGCGCCTGGGGGGATGGAGGGCGGATCGCGGTGGGGCGGCTCGGGGGGGGGCGTCGCGAGGGCGCGCGGCCGGGTGACCGGGGGCTGTCGCGGCGGCGGCTCGGCGTCCTGGCTCAAGGCGATGGCGGGTGAGGCGACGCGGACGGTCTTCTCCCGGGCGAAGGCGTCGGTGGTGGGCGGCGGGTTCTGGTGGCGTCGGGTGGTGATGGCGCCGCTCTCGATGAGGCCGCGGCTCTGGGAGGCGCCGCCGAAGGTGGTCCAGAGGCGGCTGCTGCGGGAGGAGTCCCCGAGGACAGGCGCCGCAGCGGCCCAATCCTGATCGAGGTAGGCCTCGACGGCGGTGCGGAGGAAGGAGGGGAGGCGGAGATCGATCTCGGCGCCGCGGAGGTGCTGTCCGTCCACCTCGACGACGTGGAGGGCGAGCACGACGCCCTCCAGCTCCAGGGGGGCGGGTGTGTCGGGGACGATGAGGCGGAGGACGACAGGGGAGCCCTCGCGGAGCGGCTGCTCCCAGGGGATGTAGAGGCGTCCCTGGGTGATGCGCCGCGACCAGGCGTCGCGGAGTCGCTCCAGGGAAGCGTAGCGGAGAGAGACGACCTCGGGGTTCACAGCGCACCTCCGTGGCATGGGGCAAGCGACGGACGACCTTTCAAGAGCTTAAGGCGCAAAGTGTGCGGTGTAAAGAGGCGCCTCGCCTGGTGTCGCGCGGCGTATCGCTAGGTGGAGGGGCGCCCGGCGAGCTGCTGGAGGAAGCTCGCGAGGCGGGTGTTCTGTTCGTGTCGGGTGAGGCCGTCGTGGATGGTGTCGGGGAGTGTGGGGATGGCGCCGCTTGTTTGTTTTTGATCGCGCCAGGCGAGGAGGTGCTGGGCGATGGTGTGGGGGTCGAGGGAGACGGCGCCCGCGCCGCGCTCCTGGATGAGCTGGCAGGCGACGTTGTCGTGTCGGCCCAAGGCGAGGATGGGGCGTCGTGCGCCGAGGTACTCGAAGAGCTTGCCGGTGAAGACGCCGCGCTCGTCGGGGTGGTCGTGGAGGAGGAAGAGGAGGAGGTCGGCGGCAGCCTGGGCGGCGAGGGCGTCGCGGTAGGGGATGGGGTCGTGGAGGTGGACGCGGTGGGCGACGCCGAGGTCCTGGGCGAAGGCGCGCGCGGGCTCGACGCTGCGTCCGTAGAAGTGGACGTGGAAGGGTTCGGCCTGGTCCCCGAGGTCGCGGAGGGCCTGGAAGAGGGGCCTGGGGTCGCGTTTGCCGTCGTAGAGCTGGCCGGTGTAGACGAGGTGGACGCGTCCGTCGTCGAAGGGGGGGAGGTGAGGGGGCGGGAAGTCCTCGGGGTCGAAGCCGTTGAGGACGGTGAGGCCGGGCCGGTTGCCGCGTCGCGGGAGGTCTTCGAGGAGGGGGTCGGAGACGGTGACGAGGCCGCTGGCGGTGCGGAGGGTGGCGTTGAGGAGGGCGGTGTCCAGCGGGCGTCGCCAGGGGGCGAAGCCGTAGTAGACGGGGTCGTCGGGGAGGTCGCGCAGCTCCGCGACCCAGGGTGCGTCGAGGAGCGCGGCGAGCGCGGCGGCGACGAGGAGCGCGGAGACCGGGAGGGCGGAGGCGAAGAGGAGGTCGGGCTTCCAGGGGCGGAGCTGCGCGGCGGCCGCGGAGACGGCGAAGGGGAGCCAGCCGATCTGGGCGTCGGGGAGGTGGAGGAGGTTCTTGTAGAGGGGCTTGAGGGAGGCGGCGAGCCGTCCGAGGGGGGTCGGGTCGGCGTGGAAGCCGCGCTGGGCGACGCGCTCGCGTCCGCCGAGGGCCAGCTCGGCGGGGGCGTTGACGTTGAGCCAGGGGGTGCGGAGGACGCGCTCGGGGGGGATCTCCACGGGGAGGTTGTCGGGGAGGCGCTGGTCTCCGCCGGGGAGGACGCGGACGGCGTGACCGAGGGCGAGGAGGCTCTTGGCG
>CAUJGC010000342.1 GCA_963169075.1 Myxococcota bacterium | reverse complement strand
AGACGATGCAGAAAAGCGAGCCCAACAGATGAAGTCAAGAAGGACACCAAAGCGGGATCCTGGTCGATCGCGTGGCGCAGCGTCACCCAATGCTGCAAGGTCGTGCGGGGAAGCCCCAGGGTTTTAGCCACTTGAGCCATCCCAGCCCCGGACGCTTCGAGCAGGTCAAAGGCTTCGGCACGCTGCTCCAGCGCGTGATGTGTCGAAGGCGCTTGTGTTGTGGCGATGTTTGAGGCAGGGTGCGTAGTCATAGTTCATCCTCTGTGTTCTTGTTTCGTTTTTATCCAAATCAAAAACTACAGAGATGAACTACCTTTGTCGAGAGGGTCAGCAATCAGTTGCCATGCTGCTTGTTAGATCAGGTGACGAGCTGGCGGACAAGGCCCTCAGGCTGGCCAATCAAGATGCTTGTTGCATTAAATTCAATTGATTTTATGGACTCAGTCTGGTGAGAACTGTATTCTACACCGCCACAAGATGTAGCTAAAATTGAGGTGATCATAAGTTTTTTTCTAGACATGGTCTTTCCTTCATGAGCCTTAACCCTTAAGCTGCTGTAGGCTAGTACATCCGCTCGACTGTGTCAATTCTCCTGCCTGCCCTCCACCTCCGCCCACGCCGCCCCCCACACGACACGCTCCATCTCCTCCTCGCCGCCTCCCACCACCTCGCCGTGGTAGGCCCTCAGCTCGGCGCGCAGGAGGTAGCACCGCGCCTCAAAGTCCCTCCGCGTCACCTCATCGAGGCCGCCTCTCCAGCGTCGCAGCGCCTCCATCCCCGGCACCGGCGCCGGTGTCGCCTCCCCCACAGCCTCCCCCACAGCCTCCCCCACCACCTGCCCCCCATCCGCCTCCTCGTCGCTCACTTCGCGGCCTGGTGGGCTGAGGCTGGGGCAGGCGTGTCGGGGTGGTGCGGTGTGGCTGGTGCCGTCGAGGATGGCGCGCGCGGCCTGGAGGACGTAGGCGCGGGGGTCTCGGAGGTCGCCGCGCCGGAGGGCGCGCTTGAGGTGGCTGTCGATGCAGCGGAGCTGCTCGACGGTGAGGAGCTGGGCGAGGAGGGGGGCGAGGTCGCGCAGGGAGAAGGGGGTGCGCCCCTGGCAGGTGAAGGCGTCCAGGATGGCGTCAGGGTCCACCTGCGCCCAGGTCGGCAGCGGCGCCACGTCGGACGGCAACTCCAGGGCTGACATGCCCCCGTCCCGCCCCCGTCCCCCCATCCCCACACACCTGTCCCTCTCCGTCCCACGCCCCCCGCCCCCGTCGGTGCTCCCCCAGCCATTGGGGGAGCCGGCTGCGTTGCTCCGGTCCCGGAGGGCCGGAGCTTACGCAGCCGAGGGGGGCCGCTTTCTTGCGCTCTCCTCTTGAATCTCGCCGCTGGGCCGGGCTAGAGTGCGCCCTTGCGCTCGCTCCGTGGCGGCGCGGGCGTGCAGGATGGCTGAAATGAGCGCATTTCGGCTATAAAATGATCATATTTTAAGGAATTGGAGCGATGAACAGCACCTCTCTCGACCAGGCGGTGATCCAGCAGCTCAAGCAGTGGCCGTGGCGCGAAGCCAAGGCCCTGCAGAAGACGCTGCGGAGCCGCAAACCGAAGTCGGGGAAGGTGCTCTTCGAGACGGGCTTCGGGCCGTCGGGGCTCCCGCACATCGGCACGTTCGCGGAGGTGGCCCGGACGACCTGGGTGCGCCGGGCGTTTGAGCTGCTGACGGGGGAGGAGACGGAGCTCTACGCGTTCAGCGACAACATGGACGGGCTCCGCAAGGTGCCCAGCAACCTGCCGAACGCGCACCTCATCGAGCCCCACCTCAACAAGCCCCTCTGCCGGATCCCGGACCCCTTCGGCACCCATGCGTCCTTCTCGGGGCACATGAACGCCAAGCTCCAGGAGTTCCTGGATCACTTCGGCTTCGACTACACCTTCAAGGCCTCCGACGCCATGTACACCGGCGGCGTCTTCAACGAGGGCCTCGTGCGCATCCTGGAGCGCTACGACGCCGTGCGCGACGTCATCCTCCCGACCCTCTCGGAGGAGAAGCGCGACGCCTGGAGCCCGTTCTTCCCGATCTGCACCGCGTGCGGGCGTGTGAACGGCACCGAGGTCGTCGCCACCTTCCCCGAGCGCGGCAGCCTGGCCTACCGCTGCACCACCTGCGGCCACGAAGGCGAGGTCCCCGTCACCGACGGACACGTCAAGGTCGGCTGGAAGGTGGACTGGGCGCTGCGCTGGTTCACCTTCGGCGTCAACTACGAGATGTACGGCAAGGATCTCATCGACTCCTACACCCTCTCCTCGAAGATCTGCCGGATCATGGGCGAGGAGCCGCCCCTGGGGATGTTCTACGAGCTCTTCCTGGGCAAGGACGGCGAGAAGATCTCCAAGACCAAGGGCAACGGCCTCACCATCGACGAGTGGCTCCAGTATGGGCCGCTGCGCTCGCTGACGCTCTTCATCTTCAAGCGCCCCGATCAGGCCTCGCGCCTCTTCTTCGAGGTGATCCCGCAGCATGTGGACGAGTACCTCATGCACCTGGGCCAGTACCCGGAGCTGCCCGAGGGCGCCCGCCAGCTCAACTCCCCCATCTGGTTCCTGCACCACCAGGACGTGAAGGCGGGCGCGCTGCCCTCCTTCAGCGGCGACCTCAACTTCGCCACGCTCCTCAACCTCGTGACGGTGCTCAACACCGACGACCCCGACATCGTCTGGGAGTACATCCTGCGCTACCGCCCCGAGGCCGAGCAGGACCGCCAGGTGATGGATGAGCTGGTGGCGCGGGCGCTGGCCTACTACCGCACCTTCATCCTCCCCACCAAGGTCCACACCCTCCCCAGCGAGGAGTTCCGCCCGGCGGTGGACGCCCTCCTCACCTGGCTGGAGGGCGCCGGGGAGGCCAGCGCCGAGGCGATCCAGACCGCCGCCTACGCGGCGGGCAACGAGGCCGGGGTCAACCTGCGCGAGTTCTTCAAGGCGATGTACCGCCTCCTGCTTGGGCAGGAGCAGGGGCCGCGCCTTGGGACCTTCATCCAGCTCTACGGAGTCCAGGCCACGCTGGACCTGGCCCGTCAGAAGATCGCGGAGCTTGAAGCCGCCCCCACCCCCGAGGAGCAGCCATGACCCATATCCCCTACCGCTTCCAGGTCGCCTTCGCCTCCATCAACGCCGAGCGCAAAAAAGAGCTGGCCGAGGTCATCAAGATCCTCAACCCCAAGACGGGCAAGGACTGGGTGAAGGCCCTCATCAAGCAGGCCGAGGGGGGCGAGCAGCCCATCGTCCACCAGTCCAACAGCAAGGCCGACGCCTACCGCGTCGGCATGGCCTACCAGAACGCCGGCGCCGAGGTGCTCATCCACGACCTCCTCCCCGGAGATGACGAGGACGAGGCCGAGGAGAAGATGAAGCCCGGCCCCTCGGTGGCCTGAGCCCGCACAAGGCGCCGCAGCCCCGAGGGGGCTGCGGCGCGGCGGCTCACTCCGCGTAGGGGTTGTGCGCGCGGGGGGCGTGGGAGGCGGAGGCCTCCTGGGCGCCCTCGCTCAGCGCGTGGCCCTTGTGGTGGCGCATGTCGTCGATGCGGTGGCGGAGATCGCTGCGCAGCTCGCGCCCCGGCTTGGGCGCGAAGAGCACCCCGAGCACCGCGCCCACCGCCAGGCCCGCGCCGAAGATGCCCAGGGCCGGCAGGAGGTAGTCGGTGTTGCTGCGCTTCTCCTGGAGCCCCAGGGAGTCCAGGATGCTCTCTTTGGACATGCTGCTGAAGTCTTGAATCTTGTCTTTGATGCTCATGGGATCTCTCAGAGCTGGCGCCGCGTCCGGGGACGGGGTCGCGTGGCGGGTTGAGGGGCAGCGGCCTGCTCCAGCTGGGCCGCGAGCACGGGCAGCGCGACCGTGCGGAAGCCCAGCTTGAGGAGCCGCCCGGTGAACGGGGTGAAGAGGCCGCCGCCGAAGACGTAGCCGACCCCTGCGGCGATCCCCAGCACGAGGAGGGGGTTGCTCTGGTAGAGCTGGCCGAAGTCCAGCTGCTCGGTGGCGGTGGAGTAGAGGTCGCGGACGTCCTCCGCGACGCGCCGCGCGTCGCGGGTGAGCGCGCGGGAGCGGTCGAGCAGCTCGGCGGCGCGGGGGTCCTGAGGTGAGGTCATGATCGCGCTCCCAAGTCAGCGGAGCCAGCGGCGCGAGGCCGCTCGCCCGACCAGATAGCCGAGGGCGAAGGCGCCTGCGATGCAGACGCCCGGGTGCTCGCGCACGAAGGTCATCGCGCGCTGGTTCAGATCCTGGAGGACCTCCTCGGCCTGCTGGATGCGGTGATCCAGCGCCGCGCCGGGGGAGGGGTCGTCGTCGCCGTAGTCGTCCTCGAACTCGGCGTCCTGGGGGATGTCCTGGGTGCTCATGGCGCCTCCTGGGTTGGTGAGTGGGTGAAGGGGTGCGAGCGGCTCAGAGGTAGGGGCGCGCGCCGAGGAAGACCCCCACGGCGAAGGCGATCCCGACGGCCTCCCAGGGGTGCTCGCGCACCCAGCCGCGCCAGTCCACGCGGTCCTCCAGCTCGTCCTGGAGGACCTCCAGGTTCTGGGCGATCTGCTGGCGGGAGGCCTCGATGGCGCGGCGGATGTCCTCGGCGCTCTCGCGCTGGGCGCGGCCTACGAGGACGGGCGCGTCGCCGGGGTGGGGTGGGGCGTCGCCTCGGGGATCGCGGCGTCGGGGGTCTGGAGTTCGTGCAGCCATTGGCGGTCCCTCTGAAATTCCTGTTTGGAGAGCTCAAGCTCGAACTTGTGCTGCGTGAGCCGCGCCATGCCGCGGCGCACCCCGGCGATCCCAGCCCCCAGGTGGACGCCGCCCAGGACGGCGGCGACCAGCGCCGCGACCCACGGGCGCCCGCTCAGGGCGTAGGCCAGCAGGATCAGCGCCCCCAGCACCAGCGCGTAGCCGAAGATCGCCACGGCGGCCCCGGCGAGGATGAAGGCGATGTGGTGGACGGCAGCGCGGGCCTCATCGACCAGCTCGTGGTGGAGGAGATCCACCCGGCGGGCGAAGAGGTTGTAGAGGCCCTCGCTCAAGCCCTGGAGGGCCTGGGTGATGGTGTTGTCCTTGGGGGGGGCGGCGCGTCGGAGGGTCATGGTCCTGGCCGTAGGGGCGCGAGCGGCGTACCGGGCACGTCAGCGAAGATACCCGCTCCGGGGGCAAGAAGTCACGCGGGCCTACTCGCCCGGGTTGTCCACCTGGGGCGGGCGCGCCGTGAGCCCGGCGATCCCCAGGCCCCCCGAGCGTCGAAACACCTCATAGATCCCGTCGCAGTCGGAGTCGGTGCGCGCGATCAGCTCCCAGGTCAGGGCCTTGGGGTCGGAGGTGAAGCGGACCTGATAGCGCCCAGGCCCCTCAAAGCGGACCTGCAGCGCGGACCAGGTGGGGTGGGCGGCCTCGCCGGGAGAGACGGCGGCCTCGCGGCCGCACTCCAGGGCGGCGGGGGTCCAGGGGGTGTTGTCGGGGAAGGGCGGCGCGCCCTCGGCGCGGCCGTCCGACCAGGCCGTCAGGGCCTCCTGGGCGGCGTCGAGGAGGGCGCCGACGTCCTGACGGCGGACCTCCTCGGCGGGGCGCGTGTGCTCGACCCAGTAGGCGCGGGCCACCACCGCCGCCAGCAGGAGCGCCAGGGCCCCCAGCGCGAAGCGCCCCGTGGGGGTGGTCACGAAGAAGCGGAGGAGGCGTGTCAACGGGTTGGGGCGGCGAGCGTCTTCCTGAGCCATGGACCTCAAGGGGGCAGGGCGCCGGGGCGCCGTTCACGGCCTGGAGTATGCCCCCTCCGCCGCGCTTGGCAAGGGGGACGTGATCCCGTAGAGTCACCGCCCAGGTGGGGTTTATGCGTGTTTGGAGGAGAAGATGCGATCTTCAGCGCGACGTCATGGCTTGTGTGTGCTGTGGTTTGGGTGCCTGCTCGGGGTGGGCTGTCAGTCGGCCTACGCGCCGGGCGGCGGCCCAGGGGAGCCTTGCCTGGAGGCGGCGGAGTGCGCCGCCGGGTTGGTCTGCGTCGCCTTCACCTGCGCCGCGCCCAGGGAGGAGGCCGCTGCGTCGAGCTGCCGCCAGGGAGATCGTCGGTGCGCAGGCGCCGACGTGGAGCTGCCCAACCTCCGCGCCCGCCGGGTCACGGTGGAGCCGGGGGTCTACCTGGCGGGCGAGCGCATCCCCGCCTCCTTCCTCTTCGAGAACAGCGGCCCGCTCCCGGTCGCGGCCCCTGCGACCTGCGACATCGTGCTCAGCCTGGACGAGGTCTACTCGCCAGATGACGTGTCCATCTGGTCGCTGGACGCCGACCTCCCGGCCTTCGGGGTGGGGCTTGGGGAGGGGGATGCACAGCTTCCGCGGGAGCTGGCCACAGGGCGCTATCACGTCCTGGGGATCTGCGATCCCCGGGGGCTCGTCGCGGAGGCCAACGAGGCCGACAACCTCGGCCGCTCGGAGGGGCTGATCGAGATCCTGAGCGACGGGGCGCAGGTGCTCCCGGATCTGGTCCCGCTCCGCTTGACGGACGCCGACGGCGGACCGATCGCGCTGATCTATGGGGACGAGGACCACCTCACCTCGCTCCAGGTGGACATCCTGAACCAGGGCGCGCGCAGGGTGGGGGACTTCGGCCTGGAGGTCTTCTGGAGCGCGGACGCTGCGTGGAGCCCGGAGGATGTCCACTTCCTGGAGCAGCGCCTCGACTCGATCGAGCCAGGGGAGGCGCTGAGCGTCACGCTGGAGTTCAACGTCCAACCCTCTATGGAGTCAGGGTATTTGATCGCCTTTGTAGACTTTTTTGATGAGTACGCCGAGGTGGACGAGGACAACAACACCCTCGCGGTCCCTGCTGAGGTGACCTTGACCCCCGAGCTGGAGCGCTGCGCCGCCGATCGCTTCGAGCCCAACGACACGATGGAGTCCGCAGCCCGGCTGGAGCCGGGGCGCTATGAGGGCCTCCTGGTCTGCACGGCAGCGCGAGACCTCTACAGCCTCTGCCCTCCGGAGGGGGTGCGGGCTCAGGTCGAGCTGAGCTTCGATCACGATAAGGGTGACATTGATATTTACCTATATGATGCAATGTCTCTCTTCGTAAGCTCGTCTCTCGGCGTCTCCAATCAGGAGTCGGTGACCTTTGTGGGGACCGGGGAGTGCTTCACCCTGTCGATCCAGAGCTTTGAGGGTGCTTCCGGGGAGCGGCTCAACAGCTACGAGCTGGACTACCGCGTGAGGCTCCCTTGACCTTATCTTGAAGATTCGGAGGAGGAGATGCGAGCTTCAGCGCGACGTCCTGGCTTGTGTGTGCTGTGGAGCTGTTGCCTGCTGGCCGGGTTGGGCTGCCAGTCGTCCTACGCGCCAAGCGGCGCCGCAGGCCAGCCTTGCCTGGAGGCGGCGGAGTGCGCCGCCGGGTTGGTCTGCGTCTCCTTCGCCTGCGCCGTCCCTGAGGAGGCTCGGGAGCGTCCCGACGCCGGGCGAGCCTCGGGCGAGGACGCAGGCGCGGGCGTCGATGACGTGGGTTTTGCCGACGCGGAGGAGCCCGGGGAGGACGCGGCTTTGAGCTGTCGCCAGGGGGATCGGCGCTGCGTGGGGTCGGACGTGGAGCGCTGCGACCCGACAGGCTGGACCTGGGAGGAGACCTGCGACGCGGGTTGCCTCTCGGACCCGGCGCGTTGCGCCGGGGTGGAGCTGCCCAACCTCCGGGCGCGCCGGGTGGAGGCGACGCCGGGGGTCTACCTGGCGGGCGAGCCCGTCCCGGCCTCCTTCCTCTTCGAGAACAGCGGCCCGCGCCCTGTCGCGGCCCCTGCGACCTGCGAAATCGTGCTCAGCCTGGACGCGGCATACTCGCCGTTTGACGTGTCCATCTGGTCTTTGGACGCCGACCTCCGGGCATTGGGGGTGGGGCTTGGGTTGGGGTAGGGGCGGCTGCCGGAG
>CAUJGC010000341.1 GCA_963169075.1 Myxococcota bacterium | reverse complement strand
GGGTCGCGACCCCAGACCCCCCTCTACGCCAGGTTCCAGTCGGGGCGGACCTCCCAGGCCAGCACCCCCTGCTCCAGCAGCTCCTCCGCGATCTCGGCCAGCTCGTCGTCCAGCCAGGCGCGCAGGGGGCCCTCCTCGGCGTAGAGCCGCTCCAGCAGCCGCGCGATCGGCGGCGTCACGACGAGGACGCGGTGCTCCCCCTCAAAGCGCGCCGCCAGCACCTCCGCTCCCGCCGCGCCGACCTCCTCTCCAAGCGCTCGCCGCAGCGTCGCCGCGTCCAGGTGGAGCCGCGCCGCCGTCCTGTTCAGGCGCAGCCACGACCCCTCCGCGCGCAGCGCCTCCACGTCCGGCGGCAGCGAAGCGAAGACCTCCAGCTCCTCGTCCTGGGGATCGAGCCCCTGAAGCCACGCCTCAAAGCGCGCGAAGGACGCAAGCTCCTCCACCGCCTCCTCGCCGCCCAGCGCTCCCTCCGCGCTCAACCAGCGCGCGAAGCGCTGGCCCAGCGTCCCCGACGCCATGAAGTCCGGCGACGCCGCGAAGCGGCGCGCCCAGCCCCCCAGCGCCTCCGCCTCCACCTCCTCCAACGCCTGCGGCAGCGCGCTCCGCAGCCCCTCCGTCAGCTGGGCCTCCTCCGCCTCCACGAGCGGCGCCGGCGCACCCAGGAGCCGCGTCGCCCCCTCCGCCGTCCACGCCCGCGCGGGCCACGCCCGCTGCACCGCCTCCGGCATCCGGCGCAGGTGGGGCCGCATCGCCGCGTCCACCGCCGGGAGATGCCGCGACAGGGCCTCCGCTGGCGACGCCCCGACGTCCAGCAGCTCGCCCGTCGCCTCCGCCGCCGCCTCCAGCGCGTCCATCGCCCGATCCGTGGCCGCGCTCTCCGGCAGGTGCTCCAGCGCCAGGAGCGCCCGATACCCCAGATCCTGCAGGAGCCGCCGCGCCCGGCGACGCTCCACCTCCTCCGCCGCCACCTCCATCGGCGCCGACGACACCAGCTCCCGAGCCACCTCCGCGCACCGCGCCGCGTAGCGCCCCAGGTTCATCTCATAGTCCTCCCCGTTCACCATGAAGAGCTCCATCCACGTCCCGAAGCTCCACGCCGTCACCCGCCCCCAGTGCCCCCGCAGGTAGCCGATGGCGTCGCTGGAGGCGTCCAGCCCCTCCCACCGGGTCGCCACCCGCCGCCCCCGCGCCAGCTCCTCCAGACACGCCGCCCACTCCTTATCGAAGTGATCCACCGCCCGCGCCACATGCGCCGCCGCCGCCTCCCGGCTCACCCCATAGAACGACGGGAGCTGCGCGTAGTACACCACCCCCTCCAGCGCCGCGCAGGCCCGGCAGGCCCGGCGCGGCGGGAGCCCCGACCCGGCGTGCTCGGGGCAGCGCGCCCGGAACGCCTCGTCCAGCCCCCACCAGTGGACCACCGGCAGCAGCTCGTTCAGCCGCGCCCCCAGCGCAAACTCGAAGCGCGTCATCCCCGGGTTCCAATAAAATCCCTGCGCTCCGTGCAGCAGCTCGTGGCTCCGCCACTTCCCCCGATGGTTCGGGTTGAACGAGGGCAGCGGCGCGTCCTGGAAGAACGAGAAGTACTTCGGCTCGCTCAACACCCCGTCCAGCCAGCGCGGCGTCGTCCCTTCCCCCTCCCACACCGCCACCTCCGGCTCCAGCCCCTCCGGCATCTCCAGCCGCCCCCGGCGCTCATGGTGCGTGAACATCACCCCGCGCCGCGCCCCAAGCCACGACGCCCGGCACCCGAGCAGCGTCGCCTGAAGCTCCGCCGCAGGCACCCCAAGCCCGCCCAGCAGCCCCAGCACCTCCGCAGGCGGCACCTCCATCGAGCGCTGCTCCAGCGCCGCGACAAACGCCGCCGCGTCCTCGATCACCGACCCCAGCACACGCCCTGGTAATTCACCTGTTTTTGATGGCACGCTCATCTCGCTCCTGTCATCATGGAGCGCCTCGACCGCGACCTCGCGGAGAACCCCGTCCCTCGGAGCCCTCGTGCAGCCCAGGCGCCAACCCATCTCCTCGCCTCTCCCCCTCCTCGCCCTCCTCGCCGCCTCCGCGACCGCCTGCGTCAGCGCGGTCCCCGAGGGACGCTCCGAGCGCGCCCTCCTCAACGATCTAACACGGGTCGTCGAGACGCGCGAAGCCGTCGAGTGGTTCATCGACCAGGAAGAGATCAACGCCCTCACCCCCGCCGCCATGCGCAGCACCTGCCGCGTCACCCCCGAGCGACGCCTCGCCTTGGACGCCTGGATCTCCCAGCAGATCCAGGATCAGGGCGGACCCGCCATCGAGCGCTTCAACCAGGGCGTCGAGCTGGGCGATCTCGACGAGACCCTCACCCTGGAGCGCGTCCAGCGCCTCCTCCAGCGCGCCCACCAGCGCAGCGACGAGTGCCCCTTCTGGCTCCGCCCCGAAGAGCCCTTCACCGGCGTCAGCACCGACGAAGGGCACCTCGTCCTCCTCCTGGAGAGCTCCGGCAGCGGCGCCCTCGTCATCCAGCCTGATCGCGTCGCCGTCGGCGGCGGCGGCGGCGGGCGCCTCCTCGGCGCCTGGGGCGCCGCCGAGTGGCTCACCGTCGGCCTCGGCGCCGAGGTCGGCGGCCAGGGCCTCATCTCCGAGCAGGACTCCGGAGAGCAGGACGTCGCCGCCTCCCTCGTCCTCGCCTCACCGCTCCTCCTCCGCTTCATCTACCGCGACCGCCTCTATGACCTCGACCTCGCCTTGGTCAACGTCAGCGGCTACCGCGACATCACCTTCGACCCTGGCTTCCGCGTCCACCTCGCCACGGGCCTCGCCACCAACCGCACCGGCTGGTTCCTCCCCACCGGCGTCGTCGGCCTCGAATACGAGTACCAGCCCGGCAACCCCGCCCTCCCTCAGACCCACTTCATCCGCCTCCGCAGCCGCTTCGGCGTGGACGTCCGCTTCTTTTGAGCGGCCGCTGCCTCGCTGCCCGCTCCCCACCGCCCCCAGCACCACCAGCCCCACCCCCAGCCCCGACACCCACCCCAGCGACTCGCCCCACACCGCCAGCCCAAGCGCCCACGAGAAGACCACCGTGGCGTTGGTCAGCGGACCCACCTGCGACGCCTCCAGCAGCGCGTAAGCTCGCGTCACCGCCAGCTGGCCGCCCGCCGCGCAGAGCCCCACCGCCGCCAGCGGCCCGGCGGCCTCCCACCCCCAGGCCGGGCCGCTGGTGATCGCAAAGGGCAGCGTAAATATGGAAGAAAATACAGCAAAAAACCAGACAATGCGCTCCGGTGGATCGCTCTGCCGGAGCCTCCGCACCGCGATGTAGGCCAGCGCCGCCAGGGCGCCCGAGCCCAGCGCCGCCAGGAGCCCCACCTCAAGCGACACCGCCCCCGGGCGCACGATCAAGATCACCCCCGCCAGCCCCACACCCGCCGCCAGCGCCGCCCGCAGCGGCACCCGCTCCCGCAGCAGCGGCCACGAGAGGAGCGCCAGGAAGATAGGCGAGGTGTAGAGCATCGCGTTCGCCAGCCCCAGCTCCACCTGGCCCAGCGACCAGAAGAAGAGCCCCATCGCCACCAGCCCCACCCCCGAGCGCGCCAACAACAACCCCCAACGCCCCGGACGCAGCGGCTGCCGCTTGCGGAGCGCCAACCCCAGCGACACCGCCGCCACGATCACCGAGCGCCAGAACACCACGTCCGCCACCCCTGCCAGCGGCACCGCCACCTTCGTAAACGCCCCCATCCCCGCGAAGCACGCCGAGGAGCCCAACGCCCAGAGCACGCCCTCCAAACGACGCGCCCCCTCGGGACGCGTCGCGTCCCGAAGGGGCGTGGCGGGACGACCTGCGCGGGCGCTCAAGGAGCCTTGCAGAGCATCGTGCCCTCAACGTCCTGACACGTGTCCCCGTTGGAGCAATCGAAGTCCTCCGTGCAGGGGCGGCGAGGATAGCACCACATGTCGTCGATGCCGAAGACGCCGAAGCAGGTCATGGTGGCGGGGCACTCGGCGTCCGACTCGCAGATGTCGCTGCACTGCTGGGCCGCGTCGCCCTCGATGCAGACGCTCGTCGCGCAGTCCGCGCTCTGCGTGCAGGCCGCGCCCGCTGCCCCCGAGCCCGCCGTGCCCGCCACGCAGCAGGGCAGGGGGTCCTCACCCTCCGCCGCCACGTCCATGCAGATCGACCCGTCCGGGCAGTCGTAGTTCGAGAAGCAGTCCGGCTCACCCGTCTCCAGACAGGCGGGGACGGTGTTGTTGTTGGCGGTGCTGTTGTTGGCGGTGCTGTTGTTGGCCGTGGAGTTGTTGGCGGTCGAGTTGTTCGCCGTGGAGTTGTTGGCGGCGCTGTTGTTCGCAGGCGCGCTGCCCTCGTCCTCTTCGTCCCCGCAGGCGGGGAGGGCGACAAAGGTGAGGCCGAGGACGAGGATGAGCGAGAGGAGGGAGAGGCGTTTCATAGGCTCCGGATACCTTGAAAGATCGCGTGGGAGGGCCGTCCACTCGGCCCAGACAGGTCGCATCATAGCGCAGGCGCCGCCAAAGCCCAAACATCACGCCGCGCCTCGTCGTGACGGGGCAGGGCAGGGCGCTCGAAAAAAAATCACGCGGCGTAGATCCTTCCTGCGCAGGGCGCGTTCAGCATCTCTTATGACGCGCCGGGCTCCCCGGCACGCCCCTGAAGCCCCCACCCCTCAAGACCTCACGCTCAGGAAGGTGATCTATGTGGCGCAACCTCACCGCGCGCTTCGTGTCCAGCCTCGTCCTCTCCTCCGCCGTCCTGGCCGCCCCGCTGGCCGCCTCCGCCCAGGAGCAGCCCCAGCAGGTCAAGACCGCCCCGGAGGTGCAGCGCAGCACCATCGACATCGTGATCGCCCTGGACACCTCCAACAGCATGGACGGCCTCATCAACGCCGCCCGCCAGAAGCTCTGGGACATCGTCAACGACCTCGCCACCGCCAAGCCCACCCCGATCCTCCGCGTCGGCGTCGTCTCCTTCGGGAATGACGGCTACAACAACGAGGGCTGGACCCGCATCGACATCCCCCTGACCGACGACCTCGACTCGGTGCACCAGAAGCTCATGGGGCTCACCACCAACGGCGGCACCGAGTACGTCGGCAGCGCCATCAAGACCTCCCTGGACAACATGCAGTGGAGCCAGGACAAGAACACCCTCAAGATGATCTTCGTCGCGGGCAACGAGTCCGCCGATCAAGACCCCAAGCACCGCGCCCTGGACCTGGCCGCCCGCGCCATCCAGCGCGACATCATCGTCAACACCATCTTCTGCGGTAACGAGGGCAGCGACGCCGTCTCCTGGCGCGACGTCGCCCAGCGCGCCGACGGCCAGTACGCCGCCATCGCCGCCGACGGCGGCGCCGTCGTCGTCAACACCCCCTACGATCAGCGCCTCAACGAGCTCAGCGGCCAGCTCAACAGCACCTACATCGCCTATGGCCGCGAAGGCGAGGCCGCCATGGTCCGCCAGCAGGCCGCCGACAAGAGCGCCCTCCAGATGGGCGGCGGCGTCGCCGCGGGCCGCGCGGCGGCCAAGTCCTCCGCCCTCTACCGCAACTCCAACTGGGATCTCGTGGACGCCGAGGCCGACGGGCGCGACGTCAAGGACATCCCCACCGAGCAGCTCCCCGCCGAGATGCAGAAGATGACCCCCGCCCAGCGCCAGGCCCACGTCGATAAGATGAAGCAGCGCCGCGAGGAGCTTCAGAAGGAGATCCAGACCCTCAACAAGAAGCGCGAGGAGTACGTGCGCAAGGAGATGGCCAAGAACGGCAAGGAGGACGCCTTCGACGTCGCCGTCAAGAAGGCCGTCCGCAAGCAGGCCAGCGCCAAGAACATCGCCTTCTGAGCCCTGCGGAGGCCACGCTCTGCCGCAGCCTCGACTCCGACGCCACCCTGAGGCTGTTGGCGGCGACGCCCCGACCGGATAGGTTCCTGGTCGGGGCGCTCGCGCTCTGTGACCTCTGCCCAGGAGCCTCTATGCCACGCATCCTCCCCGCCCTCGATCACGACCGCTGCGCCCTCGTGGGCATGGTCCACCTCCTCCCCCTCCCGGGGAGCCCCGCCTGGACCGAGCCCGTCCAGAAGATCCTCGACCACGCCGCCCGCGACGCCGAGCGCCTGATCGAGGGTGGCTGCGACGCCCTCATCGTCGAAAACATGAGTGATCTTCCGTACTTGCGCGGCGAGGTCCGGCCGGAGACGCTGGCCGCGATCACCCTCGCGGTGGATCGCGTCGCCAGGATGGGGCGCCCGGTGGGGCTCCAGATCCTCGCCGGAGCCAACCGGCAGGCCCTCGGCGTCGCCGCCGTCGCCCCCGTGGCCTTCCTCCGCGTCGAGGCCTTCGCCTACGGGCACCTCGCCGACGAGGGCTGGATGGACGCCTGCGCCGGAGAGCTGCTCCGCGCCCGGCGCGACCTCGGCCTCCAGACCGCCATCTGGGCCGACGTCCAGAAGAAGCACGCCGCGCACGCTGCGACCGCCGACCTCTCCATCCAGGATCTCGCCCGGGGCGCCGCCTTCTGCGGCGCAGACGCGCTCATCGCCACCGGCCTCTCCACCGGCCTCCCCGTCGATCCCCAGCACCTCCAGGCCATGCGCGCCGCGGGGCTCCCCGTCGCCGTCGGCTCCGGGGTCAACGCAGCCTCCGCCGCGATCCTCGCCGCCAGCGCCGACGCCCTCATCGTCGGCTCCGATCTCAAGGAGCGCGGCGACTGGCGCGCCCCCGTCGATCCCCTCCGCGTCCGCGCCGTCCGGGCCGCGATGGACGGGGCGGCTGGGGGGCGCTGACCCTCCGCCGCCGGAGGCACCCCCCAGAACAAAAAACACACGAATCTGTGTAGATTCTTGTGTTTTTTCTTCTTGGGGGTGCCTCCGGCGGCCGGGGGGCGAGCCGCCCCCCGAACCCCCCGATGCTACTGCTGCACGTCGAAGATCAGCTCCCAGCTGTTGAGCGTCCCCGTGTCCTGAGCGCCGTTGTCCGACACCGTCAGGCGCCAGGTGCCCGTGACCTGCTGGCCGTTGAACTCCGCAGGCGACCACGTCTCGATCAGGTTGTCCGCGTTGCCGCCGGTCTTGTTGTGGAGCACCACCTCTTTGCCCGTCTCGGCGTGGGTCAGCTTCACCACCAGGTCGCCGCGGTAGGTGTGGGCGATGTCCACGCCCACCAGGAGCGAGGCGATCGTCCCCGTCTCGCTCACCACGATCTCACGCACCAGCCCCGCAGGGCTGTTGTCCGGGATCGCCGTCGCCGCCGCGTCCGAGTACTCCAGGCTCCCCACCCCGGCGCACGCCGGCAGGGCCTCGCAGGCCGCGTCCGCGCAGTCGGTCTTGCCGTTGGCGTCGTTGTCCACGCCGTCGTCGCAGATCTCCGCCGGGATCTCGCCGCCCAGCACGAAGTCCAGCGACCAGCTGTTGAGCGTCCCCGCGTCGTCCCGCGCCGTGTCCACCACCTTCAGCTTCCACTCACCCTGGATCGACTTGCCCGCGAACACCTCCGGGCTGAACGTCGCCGTGATGTTGTCGTCGCCGCCGCCCTCCTTGTTCGAGAGCACCGACTCCGTCCCGTCCGGCGCCACCAGCGTCACCACCAGATCGCCGCGGTAGGGGTGCGTGATATCCACCGACACCCGCACCGTGCCCACCGTCCCCGACTGATCCACCGCGATGGTCGAGGTCACCCCCGTCGCGTCATTGTCCGGGATCGCCGCCGAGGCCGCGCTCTGGAAGCGCAGGCCGTTCGTCGGGCCGTCGTCCTCCTTGCACGCCGGCGCCGACGCGCAGAGGCTGTCCTCGCAGTCCACCTTGCGGTCGCCGTTGTTGTCCACGCCGTCGTCGCAGATCTCCGGGTCCAGCTCCACCGTGGGCACGCCCGCCGAGTAGATCGAGGCCTCCTCCTCGACGTACTTGTACGAGAGCCAGCCGTAGCCCGCGCCGAACTCGTTGCGGATGCCGAAGCCGCTCGTCCCCCAGGAGTTCTTGATCAGGAAGAAGCCCTTCTCCACCACCGGGTTCCCCGCCGCGTCCTTGATGACGTTGCCGTCCTTGTCCACGCGCGGCACCTCCAGGTTGTCATCCCAACCCACGATCAGGATCGAGTGACCCGCGCGCTTCTTCAGGCTCTCCGTCTTGTCGTCCGCGTTCGGATAGAGGACGTAGCCCTCGCTCCAGTAGTTCGAGTTCACCTTCAGCGACGAGCCCCGGTGGTTCCACGACTGATAGTAGAACGTCATCCCGGCGATCACGCCCGTCTTCTTCTCCTGCATGTACGCCTTGATGCTGCGCACGCTGCTGTTGACGTAGCGACCCCGCGGCAGCTTCCACTTCTTCGCCTGCTTCGCGCTCTCCGGCGGATCGCCCTGCGTGTAGCAGATCGTCGGCTGATCATCACCGCCCGTGCAGCGCGCGTCGTCCGAGGTCCCCCAGGGCGACGAGCGGTACGGATACGCCTCCTCCGTCACCACGCCGAAGCGCGTGATCGCGTCCAGGTTCGACTGCGCGTTGCTCCCGCTCGTGTTCGGGAACGAGCCCACCTGCGTCTTCACCGACCACTGGAGGTACTGCTCCGAGAAGTCCACCTCCGAGAGCGTCCCCTCCGTCAGGTAGAGGCTCTCCATCAACCCCACCGTCGAGAAGATCGAGCACACGCCGCGGCTCCCCTGGCTCTTCACAGGCGACTGGTTGTCCCGCACGTCGAACTTCGCCGGGAACACCTGGTCCGTCTTCGACTCCGAGGGCAGCGTGTCGTTCGAAGGCGCCCCGTCAAGCAGCGCGTCCAGGCTCTGCACCGGCGCGTCGCTGTCGAAAGGATCGGCCAGATCCCCCTGCGTGACCGGGTCCGCCTCGTCAGGATCGGCGCAGGCCGACACCAGCAGCAGCGAAGCGAGGATCGTCGAGAGCGCGAAGATACGACGGCGAAGCGGTGAGGTCATGGAGCACTCCAGAATTCATCAGCCAGATCGCGACGCCCATGCTGGACGAAGCGGTGAAAGTTCAGCAAAGTCCCGATGCCATGATGGTCGGGCCCGACAACCCCCGTCAGCGCCCGTCAACCCAGGTCGGCGGAAACTTAACGCGGCCGCCACCTCCCGTCAATGCCCCCGCGCACTTTCCAACCCACCTGAAACCCACGCGAAGATCATGCCCCAACCTCACGTCCTCACCGCCTCCTTCACCACACGCGGCGACGAAGGTGACCCCCGCGGACTCCTCTCCGCCACCTCCCTCCTCGCCTACCTCGAACACATGCGCTGGGAGGTCGTCTGGCGCGATCACCACCACCTCGCCTCGCTCTTCGCGGACGGACGCTACGGCGTCGTCCGCGCACAACACCTCCGGATCCACCACCCCCTCCCCACCAACACACCCATCACCTGCGCCGTCTGGATCGAGCGCGTCGGACGCACCAGCCTCACCTTCGGACACCGCATCGCCTCCCCCCTCCACCTCACCTACGCCGACGCCGCCGTCACCTGGGTCCACCTCGCCGCGCAGGGCACCCCGCACCCCCTCCCCGACACCATCCAGCCCCACCCCCTGGGCGATCTCCCCCTCCTCACACCCGCCGATCCACCCGCGCCGCCGCCGAACCCGCCCACATCCACCTACATCGTCCGCGCCAGCGAGATCGACGTCCTCCAACACCTCAACCACGCCAGCTACGCACGCTTCGTCGAGGACACCCGCGCCGCCCTTCACCCCCACCTCCCCCCCCTCCAACAGCTCCGCGTCGACTACCTCGCGGAGACACGGCTCGGCGCCCGGGTCGAGGTCGCCGCCTGGGACGACCCCCAGGACGAGCGCCTCACCCGCTTCGTCCTCCGCGCCGACCAACGCCCCATCGCCCACGCCTGGACCCGCTACTGAGCCCAGCGCGGGGTCGCGTAGCCGCTCCCGTTCTTCGTGATCAGCGTCTGGGACTCCCCATCCGCGGTCATAATATAGATGCGCGACCCCGCCCCCCCACGCGACGAGATGAACGCGATGTAGTTCCCATCAGGCGACCACGTCGGCTCCTCGTTACGACCCTGGTTCTGCGTCAGCCGCGTGATCGCACCGCCCAGATCCACCGTGAAGATGTCCGAGCTGCCCCCCTCGTCGATCCCCGTAAACGCGATCACGTCCCCCTTCGGGGACCACGCCGGCGTCGAGTTGTAGCGCCCCGCGTGCGTGATCTGACGCGCACCCCCACCCCCCGCCGACATCACGAAGATCTGCGGCCCGCCCGCCCGATCCGACACGAACGCGATCTGAGAGCAGTCCGGCGAGAAACTCGGGCTCGTGTCGATCGCCCAGTGATCCGTCAGCCGGCTCAGGATCGCGCCGCTCCCCGCGTCCAGCAGATAGAGATCCGAGTTCGCCCCCCCCTGCGAGAGCGTCGCCACCAGCTTCCCGCCACAGTACGCCGGCGACGCGTTCAACCCCGGACGATCCGAGATCAGCTTCATCCCCCCACCGCCGCCCAGGTAGAGGTTCGGGTTCCCGTCCTGGTAGCTCGTAAAGTACACCCCGCCTGGACCCCACGCCGGCAAGATGTTGATCGAGCTGTTCTTCGACACCCGATACACCCCCGCCCCGTCCATCTCCATCGCGTAGATGTGCTTCTCACCCGAGCGCGTCGCCGCAGCGAACGCGATCGACGTCCCAAACGGCCCCAGCATCCCCGTGTAGTACTCCAGCACCGCGTTCACAAACGCGTGCACCTCCTTGCGCACCTCGTCCTTGCCCACCGTCTTCGGGGACCACTTGATCTTCACCTGCTCGCCCCGATCCACCAGGAAGAGCCGCAGATCCAGCGCCACCCCGTCCCCCTCCGCCCGCGCCGACGACTTGATCAGCCCCGCCGCCCCCACGTTGAACCAGTTCTGGAAGTTGATCGTCGAGGCCGTCTGACCCTCCGAGCCCGCGTCGAAGAAGATCGCGTCCTGCGCCACCACCTTGAAGAGGCCGGCGATCTGGAGATCAAAGCGGATGATCTCCGCCACCTCCGCCATCCCCTGCGTGTTCGGCACCGCGATGCTGACCTTCTGACGCTCCGGCCGACCGATCAGGTCGATCGGCAGCTCCGCGCCCGGCGGCGCATCCCCGCCGCCCGAGCCCTCGCCTGGCTTGTCCTGCGACCACACAGGAGCACACACAAAGAATGCACAAAATACAGTAAAAATACACACAGATGACTTCATCACGCCTCGCTCCTCCTCGCGCCCCGTCCATGCGGCGCCGCTGCCCTGACCTGAGAACACCACCCGCGACCCCGCCGCATTCCCGCCCCTCACTGCGGGTCCACCCGCGGCCCCGACCCCTGACGCTTGCGCCACCGCGCCTCAGCCACCTTCACCTTCTCCCACCGCGCCTCACGCGCCTTCCGGCGCTTCGCCATCGCCTCGACCTCGCTCTCCCCAGGCGACGGGCTCGGCAGGCAGCGCCCCAGCCGGATCGTCTGCTGCATCATCACCGGCGCGGGCGCCCCGGGCGACGGACACCCCGCGTGCCCCATCCCCAGCAGATGCCCCACCTCGTGGTTGATCAGGTAGCCCCGATAACCACGCACCTCCTCACCCCACGTCGGCGCGCCCTCCAGGAAGCGCTGCAGGTTGATGTTCGCCTGCCGCTGCAGCGCACAAGAAAGCTTCCCCCCCGTGTTCATCGGCGCGCACAGGTTGTCCACCGTCCGCGGCTTCGCCAAAAGCACCGAGATGTCCTCACCGCCCTCCACGCGCACCAACGGCACCCCGCCCCGCGCCCAGCCCGCCGGGTCCCCCAGCACCCGCTCCACCTCGCCTGCAAACTCCGCCGCATAGCCCTCCAGCCCCTCCTCCACCAACACCCGGTAGCGGATCGCCTCCCCCTCCGGCGGCAGCGCCGACGCCGCGCCGCCCACCACCCGAAAGGCGTGCCCCCGATACACCACCGCCTCAACGCCCAGCGGCGCGGCGGCGCCTCCCCCCGGCGGAGCTCCCTCCTCCCCCGGCGAGGCCAGCCCGATGACGCACCACACCACCATAGGCCCAGCCCACGCCGCCCACCCAGGCGACGCGCCAGCACCACGATCACGACCACGAGCACCTGGAGACAACATGCGACCCGCGCAGCAGGGGAGGGGAGGGGACCCGGCCCGCTGTGCCGGGCCGCGGCGCCCACTCTAACCCACACCGCCTCGCCCCTCCAAGCCGCGGCACGGCCTGGATTATGGATCAAATCTCAACGATCAGCCAGGATCGTGAAGCTCAGCTGCACAGCGCCTAGCCCACCGAGGGCGGCGCGCCCCACACCAGACGCTCATGCGCCGCCGCCAGCTGCTCCCGGATGGGGATCTGGAAGCGACACGCCGCCTCGCACGGCGCCGCGCACCCCGCGCACCCTGACGCCGGGGACCCAAGCGCCGCATAGAGCGCCATCCCCTCCCGCTGCTGGCGGTAGCGGTCGTGGTACATCAAGGCCCGATCCACCTCCCAGACCGGCACCCCGGACGGACACGCCGGGCCGCACTCCCCGCACCAGCGGCACTGCACCGCGTCGAAGGTCGACGCGTAGCGCTCCAACACCTCCAGATCCCGCGACGCCAGCCTCTGACCCGCCACCCGCGCCATCAGCTCCAGATCGTCGAAGGTCTGCACCGAGAGCACCGCGCTCCCCACCCGCGGGTTGCTGGACGCCCACCGCAGCGCCGACCCCACAAAGCCATCCCCCTTGTTGAACGCCTCCACGTCCGCGTGGCGCGCCCCGTCCCGGGTCTTCATCACCGCGATCCCCAGCCCGGCCTGGTGGACCTCCTCCAGCAGCGGGTCCAGCTTCGGGTACGCCATGAAGGAGTACTTCAGCAGCACGAACTCATAGCGCCCCGTCTTCACCGCCGCCCGCGTCACGTCGATCAACGACGGGCTGTGGCTCGACATCCCCAGGTGCAGCGCCTTCCCCGCCTGCTTCGCCGCCTCGAACGCCTCGAAGACCTCCGGGTTCTCCACCTGCGACGCCGCGCTCACCCCGTGCACCAGGATGAAGTCCACGTGATCACACTGCAGCCGCTTCAGCGACTCATCCAGCAGCCGCTTCATCTCCTTCGCCGTCGCCGCCCCAGGCAGCCACTTCGTCGTCAGCACCACCTCGCTGCGGCGCTTCTTCAGGATCTTCCCCGCCTCCGTCTCCGAGCGCCCGCCCTCGTAGGACTGCGCCGTGTCGATGTAGTTCAACCCCAGATCGATCGCCCGGCTCAACACCGCCGGGCTCACCGCCGCCGAGGTCCCCACCCCGATCTTCGACACCCGCTTCCCCGTCTTCCCCAGCGTCCGGTACTCCGCCAGCACCTGCGCCCGGAGCTGATCGGTCGTCGGCGGCTCGGCCCGCGCCTCGCTGCCCCAGGCCAGCGTCCCCAGCGCCGCCGCCGCCCCCGTCAGAAAGCCTCGCCTCGTCGCGTCGCTCATCTCCGCACCTCCGTCCTGCCTGCTCGCGCTCCCAGCGCCTCGACAAGAAACGTAAACGCCCCCCAGCGAAGGCTTATTCTGGCGAAGCCTTCAACACCTGCACCTCCTCGCCGCGGATCTCCAGCACCTCCGTCGGCCCGCCGTAGAAGCGCGCCATCCCCGTGTCGATCCGCCAGATCCGCCCGCCGCAGGCCGAGGTGATCCCCCCGCGCTGCACCGTGTGCCCCACCACCATCCGCTTCGCCCCCACCGCCCCCAGCGCCTCCTCCAGCGCCGCGCACATCCCCCCCTCCTCGCCTTCGGAGAAGCGCCGCGACCACACCGGCCCGTCCTGCGCCACCGCCGCCTCCGGCGGCTGCGGCGCGTCGCCGCGAAGCCACCGCTGCACCGCCTGGTTCAGCCCGTCCGGGTCCTGGCGCGCCCAACGCGGCTCCAGCCCGCCGTGCAGAAACACCGTCTCACCCACCACCTGCACCATGTTCTGACCCGCCAGCCGCCGCGCCCACGGCCCGCCCGGCTCAAACGCCGCCGCCCGCCCGCGCAGCAGCTCCGGCACCTGCGCACCCTGCGGCGAGCGCGGCGCGGCCCCGGCGACCGCCCAGTCCGCCGCGCCGCCCTCGGTCACATAGCGCAGGTCCAGCTGCGCGTTCATCAGCTCGTGGTTGCCGTTCAGCACGATCAAGCGACCGCCCGCCGACGCTGCCGCCGGCTCCAGCCGCGCGATCAGCTCCATGATCTCCCGCTCGTCGTCCCCCCGGTCCAGCACGTCCCCGGTCTGCACCACCACCGTCTCCGCCCCGATCCACCGATCCGACGCGTCCAACACCCCGCCCGTCCGCAGCGCCCGGCGGAACGCCGCCAGATCCCCATGCACGTCCCCCACCGCCACCACCCGCGCCGCCGCAGGCAGCCGCGCCGCAGGCGGCGTCGCCGCCTCCGGCGCAGGCACCACCGCCGTCGCAGGCGCCGACACCGCCTGCACCACCGTCGCCGCAGGCGCAGGCACCTCCGCCTT
>CAUJGC010000340.1 GCA_963169075.1 Myxococcota bacterium | reverse complement strand
GGAGCGGGGTGATCGCTCCCTGGAGCTGGACGGGGAGGTCTCCGAGGGTGAAGGCGCCCTGGAGGGTGACGGCGGTGGAGGTGTCGTTGAGGCGGAGGCTGGCCTCGGGGATGGCGGTGCTGTGCTGCGAGGCGAGGAGGTCCCCGCGTGCGCGGACGGCGCGCTGCCCCTCTTCGGGCTGGAGGTGGAGTTCGAGGGTGAGGTCGGCGTTGTCGCCGCCGTCGCAGGTGAGGGGGGTGGTCGAGAGGAGGAGGCGCGGGGTGGTGTCCAGGCCGATGAGCGCCGCGCCCTGGATGGGGATGCGCTGGCCTGCCACCGTCAGCGTGACCTGCTCTTGAGAGGTCGGCGGTGCGTCGAAGGTGCCCGCGCGCTGTCCGCAGCCGCGAGCGACGCCGCCGCCCCGGAGGTCGAGGCGCACCTCGGGGTGTCCGAAGAAGTCGTTGGCGGGGAGGACCACCTCCTGGTCGAAGGCGAAGGGGGTGGGGGCGTCGGCGGGGAGCTGCTGGAGCGTGAGGCGGGCGAGGTCGGCGCCTCGCTCCGGGGTGCGGGTGCCGTCGAGGTTGAGATCGACGAGGGTCCAGCGCGAGGAGCCGTCGGGCTGGAGGTGCGGCGTGAAGCGCAGCTCCAGGACGCGCTCGCCTTCGTGGACGGCGCGGCTGCTCTCGCGGGCCTCCTCGCAGGGGATGTCGCGGGTGGAGAGGAGGAGGGTGCGGGCTGAGGTGCCGCTGTGGGTGACGAGGGCGCTCTGGACGGGGAGGGGGGCGCCGTCGAGGGTGACGCGGAGGTCGCCCAGGGTGGGCGTGGGCGGCGGTGGCGGTGTCGCGTCGGCGGGTGTGGGGTTGTCTCGCGTCGTCGGCGCGCTCTGGCAGGCGGCGAGGAGGGTGAGGGGGAGGAGGGTGAGGGTGAGGAGGCGATGCATGGGCGTGGCTCCGGGGGTGGAGGTGGCGCTGGTTTCGGACGCGCCGCACGCCTGGATTTTGCACGCCCCGCGGGTTTGTTCAAGCGGGTTGGGCTTGACAGAGCGGTGTGGAGGTATTATGTAGCTGCCCTGACGCGGAGGCGCCTGGGAGCCCTGCCGCGATGCGATGTCCCCGTCGTCTAGAGGCCCAGGACACCGGGTTTTCATCCCGGCGACGCGGGTTCGAATCCCGCCGGGGGTACATGACAGAGGCCCTGGAGCTGCGAAGCTCCGGGGCTTTTGTTTTTTTGCGTCTGGCGCAGGTGGCCGTGTTGCGTCGCGGGGCGGAGGGTGTTAGCCTGGAGACATGATGACCTCGTGCTATGGAGCGTCTCATGTCGATGCATCGTCGCGTTGGTGCCGCCCTGTGGGTCGGGGCGGTCTGCTTGAGCCTGAGCTTGAGCGCCTGCCCCGGTTTTGGAGATGAGGAGCCGCCGAGCGCCTTTGGTGATGTGCCCGAGCGTCCGACCTACACCGAGCATGTGAAGGCGCTCCTGGATATGCACTGCGTGGAGTGCCACGGGGTGACGCCGCGGAACGGTGCGCCGGGCGGGGTGCGGCTGGACGTCTATGATGATCCACCCAACGGTCTGGGCGCGCTGCGCTGGGCGCCGCGGATCGTGGCGCGTGCAGTGGAGGGCGGCGGCAACCCGATGCCTCCGACGACGCGGCCGCAGCTGGGCGACGTGGATCGTCAGATCCTGGCGCGCTGGGTGGAGCAGGGCGCGCCTCGGGACGCGTCGGCGCCGGTGAACAACAGCGCGGGGATGGACGCGGGGGAGGACGCGCCGGAGGGGGAGGGGGTGAGCTTCAGCGCGGACATCCTGCCGCTCTTTGATCGGAACACCTGCCTGCTCTGCCACGGGGCGGGGCTCCAGCTGGGGGGGCTGCGGCTGGACACGGAGGAGGCGACGCGTGCAGCCGGGGTGGTGGTGCCGTGCGATCCGGCAGGGAGCGTGCTGGTGCAGAAGCTGCGGACGTCGACGCTGCCGTATGGGGACTTGATGCCGCAGGGGGGGCCGGAGATCCCGGAGGAGGATCTGGAGCTGCTCAAGGCGTGGATCGCGGGCGATCCGTCGTGCGCGGGGAACAACGTCGCAGAGGACGCGGGGCCCGACGCGTCGCCGGACGGTGGCGGCGAGGAGCTGGATGTGTCGCCGGACACGCCGGAGGAGGACGGGGTGCGGGTGGACTTCAGCGGGGTCTACCTGCTGGCGCTGGAGGCGCCGGGTCTGGACGCGCCGCTCTTGATGGGGGCGACGGTGGAGGTGGACGCGGCGTTGCGCGAGGTGACGCTCCAGCTCCAGCCGCTCCGCGCGGATCGGGTGGCGTCGCCGCGCGAGGCGGCGGGTCCGGCGCTGCCTGCGCAGCAGGTGGCCTTCTCGGACGCGGGCACCTTCGTGGTGGAGGTGGGGCGCGTGCAGCTGCCGGCGGAGGCGAACCCGAGCGGGGACGCGGCGATTGATGTGCTGTTGACGCTCCAGGGGCGGGTGTGCGGCGGGGAGCTCTTCTGTGGGCGTGCGAGCGGTCAGCTTTTTGCGCCTGTGGAGGGGACGTTGGCGGGTGCGACCTTCGGCGCGGTGGTGTCGTCGGACTTCACCGCGGTGATGCCGAAGACGAGCTGCGCGGCGCTCTGCAATTGAGCTGATCCACGCGGGAGGAGGGATGAGGATGGCGTTCTGGTCTACGCTGGTGGGAGGAGCTGCGCTCCTCCTCGTGCTCCTGGGGGCGTCGCGCGGTGAGGCGACGCCGATCTACGCGATCCGCGCGGCGAACGCCTGCGACACGTGCCACATCGAGCCGCTGGGGTGGGCCAATCCGCCGGTGAAGGATCGGCTGTGCAGCATGGACTGTCGAGGGTGCCATGTGAGCCCGACGGGGGGTGGGTTGCGGACGCCGTCGGGGCTCTACTACGGGCGGCAGGTGCTCCCGATGTTCGGGGCGCGTCCGGGTGACGCGGCCGATCCGGAGCGCTACCGCCCCGAGGGGTATCCGAACAAGGGTCGGGCGCGCTTCCGCGAGGAGTTCTCGGGGTGGTGGCCCGGCTCGATCCCGGCGCAGAGCATCCCGGAGCGCTACGGCGACATCAACCCGGACCCGAAGCTGCGGGCAGGCTTCGACATCCGCGAGATGATCTATCTGCCGACCGCCGGGGAGGATGACGCGGCGATCTTCCCGATGCAGGCGGATGGTCACCTGGCCTGGCAGCCGTTGGCGAACCTGGTGGCGTATGTGAGCGGCGGGCTGACGGGGCGCAAGCGGGAGGACAACCTGCTCGCGGACGCCGAGGAGGTGCAGGACGAGCGGGAGTGGGTGGACTACCTGACGGTGCGCGAGGCCTTTGTGATGGCGGACCACCTGCCAGACAACAGCTACGTGCGGGTGGGGCGCTTCGCGCCGCCCTTTGGCTGGCGAGTGCCGGATCATACGACCTTTGTGCGTCGGGACACGCAGTTCAACCAGTACCGCTCGGTGTTCGGTGTGGAGGCGGGCTGGAACCCGAACTACCCCCATGTGGAGGCGGCGGCCTTCTATCAGGGGCTGGAGGGGTGGCCCGGGGATCAGAACGAGCGCGGGTTGGGCGGTGCGATCAACGGGGGTTGGCGTGATCTGACGTGGCAGGTGGGCGGGAGCCTGCACTTCCTCAAGCGGCTGGACGAGGGCGCGCCGAGCGATCTGACGGCGGGCTTCCACTACGGGCTGAACCTCTACCCGCTGGTGATCCTGGGGGAGCTGGACTACAAGCGCGTCATCGCGGGGGATCCGAGCCAGGAGAGCGCCGACGGGCTGATCGCCTATCACGAGGCCAACCTGTTGATCTCTCGGGGGATCTCGGGGCTCTTGAAGTACGACTGGAGCGATCTGGACCTGCGGTTGAAGGACGATCAGAGCCACCGGATCACGGCAGGCGCGACCTGGCACCCGTACACCCACTTCCAGCTGGACGTGCAGTACCGGCGCAACTGGACGGGGAAGAACCCGGCGCTGGACTTTGCGGGCTCGGCGGCGGATGAGGTGCTCATCATGCCGCGGGCCTGGTTCTAGGGGGCGGGGGCTTCGTCGGGGGCGTCGGGGGCGCCCTCGGCGTCGTCGTGGGCGTCGTCTTCGGCGGCTTCGGCCAGCATGGCCTCGGCGGCGCGTGGGGGGTTGGCTTTGAGGAAGTCGGAGGCGTCGCAGGTGTTGCCTGCGGGGAAGCCGAGGAGGGGCGCCTGATCCATGCGTTGGGCGGTCTCGTCGTCGTAGCGTCCGGTCAGCGCGAGCGGGTCTTCGGGGTAGGAGTGGTTCCAGAGGCGCTGGAAGGCGAGGACGTTGCGGTCGCAGAGGTCGTCGCCCTTGAAGTCGTAGTGGGGTTGGTCCTTGCAGCCGCGGAGGCGCCCGCGGTTGGTGCGATCGCAGAACCAGGTCCAGCCCTTGCGCTTGAGCTGGCGTCGGAAGGCGTCGGTGGTCTCCAGGGGGACGTCCAGGGCGAGGCCGGACTCGTGGCGGCTGGAGCCGGGTCGGGCGACGACGCGGATGCCGCAGCGGCCCTTCCATTGGCGGAGGATGTGCTGCTGGAGGGTGGAGCGCCAGGTGCTGTTGATGGCGAAGGTGCGGTCGGGGTAGGTGGCGGCGACCTCGCGGAGGGAGCTGGCGGCCTCGGCCTGGAGGAAGGGGTTGGCTGCGGGGCCGAGCTTGACGTTGGGGATGTCGGTGATGGAGGCGAAGGAGCCCTGCTGGATGCAGTTCTGCTCGGCGGCGATCTGGAGGTTGAGCAGCTCCGCGAGGGCGGTGGAGCAGGTGCGGGCGCGGACGAGGGTCTGGACGGTGAGCATGGGGGGCCCGTAGAGGTCGGGCATGATCTGGAGCCAGGGCGCGGGGTGGGGTGGTGCGGCGTCCTGGGCGCCGTCGGGGAGCCCGTCGGCCTCGGCGTGCTCGGCGGCGGCGGCCTGGGGGGCGGGGGTGGTGGCCTCGGCGTGGGTGTCGGGCGCGTCGCAGGCGGCGGGGAGGAGGGCCAGGACGGCGGCGAGCGCCAGGAGGGTTGAGCTTCGCATGGGGTCATCCAGAGCGTTGAGGCGGGCTCGTCCGTGAGCCCGTCGGGAGGCGAGAGGATAGCGCAGGCGCGCGGCGCTGTCACGCGGTCGCGTTGACAGCGCCTGGGCGGGCTCCTAGAGTGGCGGCGCTTGCAGGGGCGGGCCTGCCCTGATGGGACGACGTCCTGGCGGCCGCGTCGCGGCCTCAGGCCGAGGCGAGGGAGCGGGTTGGGATGTGCGGCATAGCGGGCTGGCTGAACGCGCCAGGGACGAGCGCGGCGTGGGCGTCGCGGCTCCTGGAGGTCCTGCACCACCGGGGGCCTGACGATCAGGGGATCTACGCGGATCGTGGCGTGGGGGAGGCGCCGCTGCACGGGCGCGCGGTGACGTGGGGTGAGGGGGAGCCGGAGGCGGTGCTGCTGCACCGTCGCCTGTCGATCCTGGATCTCTCGGAGGCGGGCTGGCAGCCGATGCGCTCGCCGTCGGGTCGCTACGTGATCACGTTCAACGGCGAGGTGTATAATTATGTGGAGCTGCGCCGTGAGCTGGAGGCGTCGGGGCGGCGCTTTGTGAGCGACGGCGACACGGAGGTGGTGCTGGCGGCCTATGAGGCGTGGGGTCCGGCCTGCTTGCGTCGCTTCATCGGGATGTTCGCGCTGGCGGTCTGGGACGTGGAGCGTCGGTCGCTCTTTCTGGCGCGGGACTTCTTCGGGATCAAGCCGCTCTTCTGGGCGCGTCAGGGGCGGACCTTCCTCTTCGCGTCGGAGATCAAGGCGCTGCTGGCGACGGGGCTCCTGCCGCGCCGTGTACGTCCGAATCGCCTCTTTGACTACCTGCGCTACGGGCAGACGGACGACGGCGAGGAGACGCTGCTGGAGGGGATCGCGCACCTCCCGGCGTCGCACTGGATGGAGGTGTCGCTGGAGCACCCCGAGCGGGCGCGCCCGGTGCGCTACTGGACGCTGACGCCGCAGCCCGCGCCGCGTCGCCTGGAGGACGCGCAGGAGGCGGTGCGTGCGGCGTTCATGGAGAGCGTGGGGCTGCACCTGCGGAGCGACGTGCCGGTGGGGGCGGCGCTCTCGGGGGGGATCGACTCGTCGTCCATCGTCTGCGCGATGCGCCGCCTGGGCGGCGCGCGCGCGGAGGTGCACACCTTCACCTTTGTGGCGCCGGAGGCGGCGATCTCGGAGGAGCGGCACGCGGCGACGGTGGCCGCCGCGATCCAGGCCACGGCCCACACGAGCCACCCGTCCCCGGAGGATCTGGAGGCGGAGCTGGCGTCGCTGATCGCGATCCAGGATGAGCCCATCGTCTCGACGAGCCCCTGGGCGCAGCTCTGCGTCTTCCGCCAGGCGCGGGAGGCGGGGATCAAGGTGATGCTGGACGGGCAGGGCGCCGACGAGCTGATGGCGGGCTACCCGGTCTTCTATGGGGCGCGGCTGGCGTCGCAGCTCCTGGGAGGCGATCTGGCGGGGGCGACCCGGCTGGTGCGGGCGCTGGTGGAGCGGGGTGAGGGGCGTGCGCTCTTGAGCGCCGGGCAGCACCTGGTGCCGCCCGCGTGGCAGGGTCCGCTGCGGCGGCTGGTGGGTCAGGAGGTGGTGCCGCCCTGGCTGGACGCGGCGTGGTTCGAGGCGCGCGGGGTCGTCGGGCACGCGCGGCACGCGCCGCCCTCCAGCGGCGAGCGCCTGCGCGGCCTCTTGATGGACGCGCTGACGCGCACGAGCCTCCCGATGCTGCTGCGCTATGAGGATCGCAGCTCCATGGCGTGCTCCATCGAGAGCCGGGTGCCCTTTCTGACGCCGCAGCTCGCAGAGCTGCTCCTGGGGCTCCCCGAGCGTTGGCTGCTCTCGGACGCGGCGGTGACCAAGGCGGTCTTCCGGGAGGCGATGGCGGGGCTGGTGCCGAGGTCGATCCTGGAACGTCGCGATAAGATTGGGTTTTTAACGCCTGAGCGCGGCTGGCTCCGCGCCCTGACCCCCTGGGTGGAGCGCCACCTCACCTCGGACACCGCGCGCCGCATCCCCGCGCTGGACCTCCCTGCGGTCCAGGCGCACTGGGAGCGGAGCCGGGAGGGCGGGCGCTGGGACGGCGCCACCTGGCGCCACCTCAACCTGATCGCCTGGGCGGAGCAGCTGGAGGTGGACTTCTAGCGGCGCCAGGCCGCCGCGTCCGCGGGGTCGTAGACGTCCACCAGGAGCACGCCGCTGCGCGTGCTCCACCCCACCACCACCGGGATCTCCAGCCGCCCGCGCGCCCAGGTCACCCAGCCGCGGAGCGTCTGGCCCGGCGCGACCTTGTCCTTCTCGCAGGCCAGGGCGCCCTCGACGGCTTCGGCGCCCTTGAGGGCGCCTCGGGCGCTGCCGGGGCCGAAGTCCACGAAGAGCTCGGAGCAGCGCAGGTCCTTGTCGCTGGTGTTGGTCAGCTCGACCTCGACCTGGAGCGCCCGCTCGCCGGGTTGGAGCTTCAGGGGCGCCGGCGCCTGCTCCAGCGTGCGGAGGGCGTGGACCCGGAGGGCGCCCTCGGGGTTGGAGGCAGCGCGGGTGGAGGGCGGCGGCGCCGCGCCCTCGTAGAGGGCCTCCGGCTGCTTGACGACCAGCGCCCGCGCCTCGACCCAGCCGACCCCTTCGGCGGCCTGGACCCGGAGGTGGGCGCCGGCCTGGTAGAGCAGGCGGACGACCTCGCCTTCCCGCAGCTTGCCCGCAGCCTTCTTGCGCGGCCCCACGACCAGCGGATCGGCCCGGAAGACCTGGGCCTCCCCCTTGACCGGCGCCACCCGTGCGGCCAGCCAGCTGGGCCGGGCCCGCCAGATCGGCGCGTTGACCTCGAAGCCCACCGGGTCCCGCAGCGAGGCCACCAGCGCCGCGCTCACCTCCAGCGGGGCGTACTCCAGCATCAGGCGAGGGAAGGGCTCGGTGGTGGCCTCGAAGAGGCGCGACTCGCCGTCGCGCCAGGGCTCCTCCGGGGTGACCGCCACCTTCAGCGCGTCCAGCGCGAGGCGCGCGCGCTGCGCGTCGCCGTCGAAGCGCAGCGCCAGCACCGCCGCCACGCCGCCCTCGCTCAACGTCCGGCCCGTCCGGTTGACCACCACCCCCGAGAGCCTCAGGGACACGCCCGCCTCGCGGCGCCCCGCCGCGCCGCGGTAGGGCACCTCCTCCAGGCTCATCGAGAGCACCGTGGCCTGCACCCCGGCGTCGGCGGGGAGGGGCTGCTGCGCGATCCGCACCAGCCGCTCGGCGCGGCTCTCCAGCGCCGCCTGGCGCAGCTCCCCCAGCGTCGGCAGCGCTGGCGCGCTCGCCGCCGGGGCCGCCGGGGCCAGCGTCGCAGGCGGCGCGCTCGCCGCTGGCGCGCTCGCCTCCTCCTCCACCGCCGGGGGCGCCTCCTCCGCAGGCTCCTCGCCGCTGCACCCCGCCAGCCCCCACACCAGACACGCCGCTGTGATGAGCCACCCCCCGCTGCGCTGCCGCCGACCTCTTCTCACCACCCGACCCCCATATGTGCTATAGAGACGAACAGGCGTCGCCGCCGGATGCGCCACTATCCCCGAGGTCACCCCGATGAGTCAACCGCCCCCCATCCCCATCACTCGCCCCTGGTTCGACGCCCGCGAAGAGGAGGCCGTCCTCCGCCCCCTCCGGGCCGGCTGGGTCCTCCAGGGCCCCGAGGTCGCCGCCTTCGAGGCCGAGTTCGCCGCCTTCACCGGCGCCCCGCTGGCCTGCGCCGTCTCCTCCGGCACCGCGGCCCTCCACCTGGCCCTGCGCGCCGTCGGCGTCCAGCCCGGCGATGAGGTCATCACCGTCTCCCACTCGTGGATCGCCACCGCCAACGCCGTCCGCTACTGCGGCGCCGTCCCCGTCTTCGTGGACATTGAGCCCCACACCTACAACCTCGACCCCACCCGCGTCGAGCGCCTCGTCTCCCCCCGGACCCGCGCCATCCTCGCCGTGCACCAGCTCGGGATGCCCTGCGATCTGGCCGCCCTCCAGGAGATCGCCCGGCGCCGCGGCCTCCGCCTCGTCGAGGACGCCGCCTGCGCCCTCGGGAGCGAGATCGCGCTGACGGACGGCGCCTGGGAGCCCATCGGGCGCCCCCACAGCGACGCCGCCTGCTTCTCCTTCCACCCCCGCAAGCTCCTCACCACCGGCGACGGCGGCATGGTCACCACCGCCGACCCCCAGCTCGACGCCGCCATGCGCCGCTGGCGCAACCACTCCATCCAGCTCCCCGTCGAGCCCCCCCCCGAGGGCGCCCTCGCCCATACCTACTTCCCCGACCTCGGCTACAACTACCGCCTCACCGATCTCCAGGCCGCGCTGGGCCGCGTCCAGCTGGAGCGCATCCCCGAGATGGTCGCCGCCCGCCGCCGTCAGGCCCTCCGCTACCACCAGCTCCTCGCCCCGCTCGCTCAGGCCGGCCTCCTCACCCTCCCGCACCAGCCCGACTTCGCCCGCTCCAACTGGCAGTCCTACGCCGTGCTCCTCCACGAGGACGTGGACCGCGACGCCGTCATCCTCCACATGCAGAGCGTCCACAACGTCTCCACCCGCCCCGGCGTCATGTGCGCCCACCGCGAGCCCGCCTACGTCCGCGAGCCCTGGGCCTGCGCCCCCGACGGGGACCGCTCCCGCGCCCACGCCGACCTCGCCTGCTCCGAGCAGGTCCAGGATCAAGGCCTCGTCCTCCCCCTCTTCCACCACCTCACCGACGAGGAGCAGCAGCGCGTCGCGGAGGCGCTGCGCGACGCCCTGGAGGCTTGAGCAGCAGGCCGGGGGCACACGCCCCGGCGGCCTCAGCGATCCCCGGCCCCCCCGCCTGCGAAGCCCGCCCGCGCGCGGCGCGCCGCCCCGATGCCCTCCAGGATCACCCAGAGCTCCAGCGCGAGCAGGATCAACCCAAGCGCCAGCAGGAGGTAGCGCCCGGAGGCCCAGTACTCCGCCAGGTTGACCGTCAGCGCCGCGCCCGCCACCAGGAGCACCAGCGCCATCGGCACCCCAAGCAGGAGCCACGGGCGGCGCTGCTGGTAGAGGTGGACCGTCACCACCACCAGCGAGAGCCCCGCCAGGAGCTGGTTGCTCGCCCCGAAGAGCGGCCAGAGCACCTGCTCCTGACCCGTCACCACCAGCGCCAGCGGCCCCAGGACGGCGATGGCGGCTGCGATATAACGATTGGATAGTATCTTGATATTGTATATATCGCCCAGCTCGTGGATGATATAACGCTGTATCCGGACGCCGGTGTCCAGGCTGGTGGCGGCGAAGGAGATGACGAGCACGGCGACGACGACGGCGGCGACGCTCCGCTCCAGCCCCAGGGCCACCAGGAAGGTCGAGGCGCCCTCGACGAAGGCCCCCACGCCGCCCTACGCCGCCGCAGCGAAGGAGTGGTAGTGGCTGGCCCAGTCGGCCAGGCCCGCGCTCACCGCCAGCGTGGAGAGGAGGGCCAGGACGCCCTCCCCGAGCATCCCGCCGTAGCCGATGAGGCGGGCGTCGGTGGCGCAGGACACCTGCTTGCTGGTCGTGCCCGAGGACACCAGGCCGTGGAAGCCGCTGATGGCGCCGCAGGCGATGGTGACGAAGAGGAAGGGGACCAGGGTGGGCGCGTCCCCCGGCGGCACGTTGAAGGCGGGCGCGGTGAGGGTCGGCTGGGCGACGAGGACGCCCAGGATCAGCCCCCCGAGCCCCACGAAGAGCTGGTGGCTGTTGATGAGGTCCCGCGGCTGGAGGAGCGTCCAGACCGGCAGGACGCTGGCGATGAAGGCGTAGGCCAGCAGGAAGACGACCCAGCCCAGCCCCGCGTGCTCCCCGAGCCACCCCTCCAGCGAGACGGGCACCTTCACCCCCACCGCGATGGAGCCGTAGAGGAGCACCAGCGCCACCAGCGACGGGATCAGCAGCTTCACCCGGCGCTTGTAGCCCAGCCACCCGATCACCAGCGCCACCACGATCTCGAAGTTGATCGGGATGACCGTCCCCGGCTGCTTCACGAAGAGCGTGGCGATGGCCTTGGCGAAGACGGCGATCACGAGGAAGATCAGCGCGAAGATCACCAGCAGGAAGAGCGTCCGGGTCCTGGGGCCGAGGACCGCTGCGGTGATGCGGCCGATGCTCTGGCCCGATGGCGGAGCGAGAGCACCAGCGTCCCGAAGTCGTGGGCCGCCCCCATGAAGACCGTGCCCAGGACCACCCAGAGGAGGGCCGGCACCCAGCCCCACACCACCGCGATGGCGGGGCCGATGATGGGCGCCGCGCCCGCGATGGAGGCGAAGTGGTGCCCCAGCAGCACATGCCGCTCGGTGGGGACGAAGTCCACCCCGTCCTCCAGCTCCCTGGCCGGGACGGGCTCGTCGTCGCGGAGGTCAAAGACCCGGCGCGCCAGCAGGCGGCTGTAGACGACATACCCCAGGCCGAAGCTCCCGAGGGCGAGCAGGCAGACCACCGCAGCGTTCATGGGGGCTCCCTCCAGGGCTCAAGGCAGGGCGTTGTAGAGGCCTCGGGGGACGCCTGCGGCGAAGTGGCGTCGGACCTCCGCCTCCTCCAGGGCGCGGTCAAAGAGGGCGATCAGGCCCAGCTCGCCGCTCCAGGGGTACTCGTCGCTGCCTTCGCTCTCGGCGGAGAGCTCGTTGCCCACGCCGACCGGGGCGCTGGCGTCCCAGGCGGCGAGGTCCGGCGCGGCGCTCAGCGTGTCGCGCGGCGCTCCGTTGACGAAGACGCGCACCGTCGCGTCGGCGTAGGTGACGACGAGGTGGGTCCACTCCAGGCCGGCGGGCTCGGAGAAGACGTCACGGATCGCCAGATCGTCCAGATCCCGGAGGCGGAGCCTCAGCTCGCGGTCCTCCTGGCCGAGGGTCAGGTTGCGGTTGGTGGTGTTGGTGGAGAGGGTGACGATCCGGGCGGGGCCCTTCTGCTTGTCGGATGCGACCCGCAGCCACGCCTCGACGGTGAAGGCGCCGGTGCTGGCGAGGTGCGCGTAGACGGGGCCCGGGGCCTGCTCGGTGCGGAGGAGGGACTTGCTCCCCTGGTCTTTGGGGCCGAGGCGGAGGCCGACGACCCCCTCTCGCCAGGTGATGCGGTCGACGGCGTTGGGCTCTCGGATGGTGAGGTCGAGGTCTGCGGGGGAGAAGCCGTCCACGGCGCTCCAGTTCCGGCCGGGGGCGCCGTTGCGCCCGGCGAGGTTGTGGACGCGCTCTCCGCGCAGCTCGGAGAAGCCCCAGAAGGCGAGGAGGCCCTGGACGGAGCGGCCGCCGCAGGTCATGTAGGAGCGGGCGACGGCGCCGTCGTCGGCGCAGACGACGGGGAGGTCGCAGGTGATGGGCTGGGCGTCGTAGGTGACCCAGCGTCCTGCGTCGCAGCGGAGCCGGTCGCAGGCGTCGCCGTCGTCCTGGGCGGCGGGGAGGCCGCAGACGAGGCGGTTGCGCTCATCGCAGGCCAGGCCGGCCCGGGGTGGGCCGAGGGCGAAGGTGTAGCCGCGCAGCGGGCAGCCTTGTTCGCCGCGGCAGGGGGTGCAGGCGTAGATGAGGCAGGGGTCGGCAGGCGGCGGGAGGTCCTCTTCTGTGGGGGGCGGCAGGATCTCCTTGCAGCCGCTGGGGCCGGCGGCGGGGTCTTCGGGGAGGCAGGTGGAGATGGCGCGGCAGGGGTCGGCGCCGTCGCTGTTGGGGCAGGCGTCGGCGGTGCCGACGCAGGCGCCCGCCGCGTCGCAGGTCCAGCCGGTCTGGCAGGGGGCGCCGCAGGGCTCACCGACGCGGAGCTGGAGGGCGCAGGCGCCCTCGACGCAGCGGGGCTCGGCGCACTCTGGGGCGACGCCTGGGGGGAGGGCGCAGGTCCCCTCGCAGGTCGGGGCGGGTGGGGCGTCGTCGCGCAGGGCGCTGTCTTCGTCTGGGGCGTCGCCCTCTTGAGGGGAGGCGTCGGCTCCAGGGGGGGCGTCCAGGGAGGCGTCCTGCTCCGTGGCGGCGTCCTGCTCCGGGGGGGCGCCGTCGGGTGGCGCGTCGAGGTCGCTCACGAGGGAGCAGCCGACGAGGAGGCCCAGGAGGGGGAGGACAAAGGCGAGGTGACGCATGGGAGGCCTCGGCGGGCTCAGGGGATGAAGGGGTTCTTGTTGCCCTGGACCTTCTGGACGCGCCGGGCCCACTCGCGCTCCCAGGCGTCGGGGGGGTCTTCCTTGGACCAGGCCTCCAGGAGGGGGCGGAGCTTGCGGGAGACGACGCCGCGCTTCGGGTAGGCCCAGTCCATATAGAGGTAGGTGCGCGCGACGTCGCCGCGGATCGCGGGGCGAGGCTCGACGAGGTCGGCCTCGAAGTCGATCTCGACGTCGCACGCGCCGTAGGCGCGGTCCTCGCCTGGGATCATGCCGATCTGGAAGTTGGCCCGGTCGCCGTTGACCTCCCCGATGGCGGGGCGGAGGTTGTAGAGGTCGGCCTCCATGCGTGCGAAGTCGGGGTTGGCCTTCTTGGCGCACTCGCGTCCTTTGTAGGGCTCGCCTTTGCTGTCGACGCAGGCGGGGTCTCCGTCGCGCCACTCCTTGAAGGACTGCCCGAAGGCGTGCGCGGGGACGACGTGCTCCCACTCGATGCGCTCGGCGCGGCTGCGGTTCTTGCGGGGTGTGTAGCCGCAGCTCTTGAGGTCCACCTCCTTCTCGGCGTAGGCGCAGCCGCAGTAGAAGGTCTCCTCGTGGCCCTCGAAGATCCCGGGGAGGCGCCCCTTGGCGCTCTCGAAGGTCTTGATGCGCTGGTTGCCGCCGTCGCTGGGGCCTGGGGAGGCGCCGCCGGTCCCTGGGTCGTCCTCGGCGGGTGTCGGGTCGTCCTGGCCGCTGTCGTCGGGTGGTGGTGGGCAGCAGGCCGCCAGCGTGAGGGCGAGCGCGCCCCCAAGACCGATCCACTTCGCCACGCTTCGCTTCGCTGCTCGCTGCTGCATCACGCCTCCATGCGCTGAGTCCCGGGTGGAGTCTAGCGCAGGGCGCGGCGGGGGTCCAGCGGGGTGAGGTCGCCTGATGCCATATCCTGCGGGATAATATAAGCGCCTGGGGTATCTTATACGAGGTGTCGCCCCGTGGGGTGGCGCCGAGCCCAGCCCCTCGTGCCCGGCGTCGCGCCCCTTCGGGACGCTTTGGCACGACCGCTGCTTTACACTCCGCCAGCGACGCCCCGGTGTGGGGCGCACGACACCCCCCAAGGACGCCATGAAGACGCACCTCGCCATCAACCCCTTGTTCAGCTGCTCGCGCCGGGACGCATGCTGCTCGTTTTATGCGAGCAGCGCGTCCTCTTCCAGCGACGCGCTGGAGGGGCCCTCGCGGCGAGGGCGGACCTGAGCAGAAGCGGTAGACCACCGCAGACGCCTGGCCGCCCACCCCGAGCGGCCAGCGGCTCCCTGAGAGCCCCCTCCAGCGACTCGACGCGCAGGAGGGGGCTCTCGGCGTTTCGGGCGGACGCGGGCCGGGGTGGCGGAACGGTAGACGCAGCGGCCTCAAACACCGACGCCTCGCGCGTGAGGGTTCGACTCCCTCCCCCGGCACTCCGCGCCGCCTGACGGCGGCGCGGGCGACCTCTCAACCACACATGGAACGACCCGGTACGGGGGAGCGGCGAAGCAGGAGCGTCGCGGCGGGCTGTAAACCCGCTTGCCTCACGGCAGAGAGGGTTCGAATCCCTCCTCCCCCCCTCTCGTGGCTCAGGCGCGTCAAGAACGCCGGAGCGGCGAGCGGCGCAGGGTGCTGCGGCCCACGGAGCGGCCGAACGCACCCGCGCCACCCCTGGAGATGTGGCCGAATGGTAAGGCACCGGCCTTGAAAGCCGGCGAGCGGCGCGAGCCGCCTGTGGGTTCGAGCCCCACCGTCTCCTTGGCGACCGCCATGCGGGGTCGCCTTTGCGTCTGATGCCGAGCGGTGAGGCGCAGCGCTGCAAACGCTGTCGCTGTGGGTTCGACTCCCACCAGACGCTCTCGGCCCCGAAGGGGCCGACCTGGAGATGTGGCCGAACGGTAAGGCACCGACTTGCTAAGTCGGCGAGCGGCTTGACGCCGTGTGCGGGTTCGATCCCCGCCGTCTCCTCTGGGGCTCCGCGGAGCCTCGCCCTGGGATCATAGCTCAATCGGCAGAGCACCGGCTTGAAACCCCGGAGGTGGGTGTTCGATTCACCCTGATCCAATCCCTCTCTGGAGGGGAGGCAGCTGTTGGTTCGCTGCGGTGGCCTGGAATGCCACTGGTCCGCGAGGGCCCAGGGGTTCGATTCCCCTCCTCTCTTCTCGCGTGGGGTCCAGGGGAGCTTCCCCTGGCCGCCGGGGGGACGCCGAAAACCCAAAATTGAAAATATTTATAATAATTTTGAAGGTTTTGTGGGT